>CAYYZI010000023.1:0-14250 GCA_964475675.1 uncultured Geminicoccaceae bacterium | reverse complement strand
TCGGCCTCGCCGGTGCCCATCATCGCCTTGCCCATCTCGCTCATCACCGTGCGGATGTCGGCGAAGTCGAGGTTGATGAGGCCGGGCATGACGATGAGATCGGTCACCCCGCGCACGCCCATGTGCAGCACCTCGTCGGCCATCCGGAAGGCGTCGGCGAAGGTGGTGCGCTCGTTGGCGAGACGGAACAGGTTCTGGTTGGGGATGACGATCAGGGTGTCGACATATTCCTGCAGTTCCTCGATGCCGGCCTCGGCCAGGCGCATGCGATGGGCGCCCTCGAAATGGAACGGCTTGGTGATGACGCCGACCGTCAGGATGCCCTGCTCACGCACGGCTCGGGCGACCACCGGTGCGGCCCCGGTACCGGTACCGCCGCCCATGCCGGCGGTGATGAACACCATGTGGCTGCCCTGCAGGTGGTCGAGGATCTCGTCGAGGGCTTCCTCGGCGGCGGCCCGGCCGATCTCCGGGCGGGCACCGGCGCCGAGCCCGTGGGTGATGGTGGCGCCGATCTGCACCTTGCGGTCGCTCAGGCAGTTGGCCAGCGCCTGGGCGTCGGTATTGCAGGCCAGAAACTCGACCCCTTCGAGATGCGAGGTGATCATGTTGCTGACGGCATTGCCGCCGGCACCACCGACCCCGACCACGGTGATCTTGGGCTTCAGCTCATGCGTCACGGGCATGCTCAGACTGATAGTCATATTCTCCTCCTTGGTCGCGATCCGTTTATCGGATCGTCCTCCTCGAGTCCGGCCACGGGCAGGCGGCCGGCGGTGATCGCGATCGGGGCCGGAGCCCCGCTCACTCAAAAATTCTGTTCGACCCAGCGCGCCAGGCGCGCCAGCCAGCCGGCCAGCACCGGCATCTCCCTTCCGTCTCCCCAGCTCAGTCCGTCATCGTCGCCACTGGCCAACGACAGCGCGCCACAGGTCGCCGCACAGCAGGGCTCGTTTTCCGTGCCGTGGCGGCCATGCACGAGATCGGGCCGGCCTCTGCGGGCCGGTATGCCGAACACCTGCTCGGCCAGCTCCTCGAGCCCGTCGAGCTGGCTGCCGCCGCCGGTGAGCACCACCGAGCGGGGTGGCCGCCGTTCGAAGACTTCCCAGTTGGCGCGGATCTTCTCCTGCACGAAGTCGAGGATCTCCTCGACCCGCGCCCGCACGATATGGGTGATCTGCCCCCGCGCCACTTCGCCGGTGGGCACCTCGGGACGGTCGCCGACCAGGGGGAAGGTGATCCGCGCATCGGCATCGCAGGCCCGGCGCACCACGCCCCCGTGCAGGGTCTTCAGGCGCTCGGCGTAGCTGCGGCTGGTGGACAGGCCGAAGGCCAGATCGCCGGTGACATGTACACCCCCGTACGGAACCTGGTCGAGGCACAACAGGCGGCCATCGGCGAAATGGGCGAAGCCGCTGATGCCGCCGCCGAGATCGAGCACCAGGCAGCCGCGCTCCATCTCGTCCTCGGACAGGCAGGCGATGCCGGCGGCGTAGGGGGCGGCGACGATCTCGGTGACCCGCACATGACAGCGCTCGAGACAGGCGATGAGGTCGCGGATCGGCTGCCGCCGCGCCCGGATCACGGTGGCCAGCATCTCCAGACGCTCGCCCCGCGCCCCCCGCGGATCCTTGAGCGGACGCCCGCCATCGAGGTTGACGGTCACCGGAACCGTGTGCAGCACCTCGTGATCGGCGTCGGAGGCGGTCGCCCGGGCCTCCACCAGCAGTGCCCGGAGCTGCTCGTCGCGCACGGTGGCACCGCCGAGTTCCTGGCCCACCCGCACCTGCTGCGAAACCGGCTTGCCGGCATTGGTGACGATCACCACCTCGCGCACGGTGTCGCCGGCCTGCTCCTCGGCCTCGTGCAGGGCTGCGGCGAGCGAGGCCTCGGCGGCATCGACATCGACCACCTCGCCGCCCTTGAAGCCCTCGGCCGCCTGGTAGCCGCGCCCCACCAGCGCGAAGCCGTGGGAGGGGCGCGGTCGGGCGATGAAACAGGAAATCTTGGTGGTGCCGATGTCGAGAACCGTGACCGGCGTGGTGCGTATCCCATTGAGCGCTGGTCTTACGCCTCTGCCGGCGCGGTCCAGGGTCCGCGTCGTCATGCTGCTTTCCTCCCTGGTTTGCGCAGGATCCGATCGTTGAGCCGCAGCACGATCCAACCGGGATTGCGCAGGTCGACCGCGTCGATTGCCCGTTCCAGGATCCGGCTGCGCTGCTGTTCGCGGGCGAGCAGACGCCAGGCCTTTTCGGGTTCGATTTCGGGGAGGCGAACGGTGGTGCGCCCGTCGATGAACACATCCCAGCGCCGGTCGCCGATCAGCGCCGCGCCGGTCACCCGCCGGGCCAGCTCCGGCTGGCTGCGCAGCAGCCGGTAGAGTGCCGCCGCCTTCGCCGGTGCCCGGTCGCCGTAGAGAAGGGGCAGATCACGGAAGGCGCGGAGGTCCTCGATGGGGATCGCTTCGCCATCGCGGCCGATCAACCGCAGACCCTCCGGCCCGCGCCACAGGGCGGCGGGCTGGTGCTCTTCGAGACGGACCAGCAGCGTCGAGGGGAGCAGGCGCTTGACGGTTGCACGACGGACCCAGGGCAGACGTTCCAGCCGCTGACGAACGGCCTGTAAATCAACTGCAAGTATATATTGGCCCTCATAGGACGCAAGGGCCTGCGTCAGCTCCGGGCGCGAGGTCCGCTGGCGGCCTTGCGTCAGAACGTCGCGAACCCGCAGCCCCAAACGGTCCTCGGCCAGGCGGAGCTGCCCGCGCAGGCGTTCATAGGCGGCGGCCGCATAGCCCGTCTCAACCATGAGGTATGTCATACCAGAGAGCGCGCCGAGCACCAATGCCAGAATGCCCAGCCGGCGCAAGGGAGCGAGCCAGCGCGGACGGGGCGGCTGGCGCAGGGCCGCGCGGCTGCGGCGCACCAGGCGGTTCACCTGTCGCATCGGGCATCCTCCAGCAGCCGGACCACCAGATCGGCGAAGGACATGCCGCAATGGGCGGCCTGCTCGGGCGCCAGCGAAAGCGGCGTCATGCCGGGCTGGGTATTGACCTCCAGAATGTAGAGGCCGGCTTCGCCCTCCTCGGGATCGAAGCGGAAATCGGCCCGGCTCAGACCGCGGCATCCCAGCGCCTCGTGCGCCCGCACCGCCGCTTCCATGACCTGCGCATAGACGGTTTCGGGCAGCGGAGCGGGAAGCAGATGGCGGGCGACGTCGGGGGTGTATTTCGCGCGATAGTCGTAGAAGCCTTCTTCCGGCGTGATCTCGGTGACCGCCAGCGGCTTGTCGCCGAGCACCGAGCAGGTCAGCTCGCGGCCGGGGATGTAGCGCTCCACCAGCATCCGCGCATCGCCGTCGACATCGTTGCGGCAGCGCAGTTCGGCGAGATCGGGGTCGCGGACGATCACCACCCCGACGCTGGAGCCCTCGGCCGCCGGCTTGGCGACGAAGGGGGGCGGCAGGGGTGGCCGTTCGAGCAGCTCGGAAAAGCGGATCTCGCAGCCCTCGGGCACCCGCAGTCCGGCCTCGGCGAAGATGCGCCGGGCCATCGGCTTGTCCATCGCCAGGGCCGAGGCGAGCACGCCGGAATGGGTGTAGGGAATGCCCAGGAGGTCGAACAGCCCCTGCACCCGGCCATCCTCGCCGAAGCGGCCGTGCAGGGCGTTGAAGATCACGTCCGGCCGCAGCTCGGCCAGCACCATCGGCAGGTCGCGGCCGGCATCGACCCGGCTCACCCGGTAGCCGCGCTGCTCGAGAGCGACGGCGCAGGCCTCGCCACTCGTGAGCGAGACCTCGCGTTCGGCCGACAGGCCGCCCATCACCACCGCGACATGCGTCATGCCGCCTCCTCCCGGGCCCGATTGCGGCCGACCCGGTGGATCTCCCAGGACAGGTCGATGCCGCTCTGCGCCCGGACCCGCGCCCGTACCATCTCGCCGAGTTCCTCGATCTCGGCGGCACTGGCACCGCCGGTATTGACCAGAAAGTTGCAGTGCTTCTCCGAGACCATCGCTCTCCCGTGCCGCAGCCCGCGGCAGCCGGCGGCATCGATCAGCCGCCAAGCCTTTTCCCCGGGCGGGTTTTTGAAGGTGCTGCCGCCGGTGGCCACCCGGAGCGGCTGGTTGCGCTCGCGTTCCTCGCGGATCGCGGCCATGCGGCGGGTGATCGCTTCGGGATCGCCGGTGGCCAGGGCGAAGGCGGCGCGCAGCACGATCCAGCTCTCGGGCAGCCGGCTGGAACGGTAGGAAAGCCCGAGATCCTCGCGGCTCAGGCGGTGCAGCCGCCCCGCCTCGTCGAGCGCCTCCGCCCAGATCAGCCGATCCGCGGTCTCGCCGCCGAAGGCTCCGGCGTTCATGCGCACCGCGCCGCCGATGGTGCCGGGAATGCCGATCATGAATTCGAGCCCCGAAAGGCCGGCCCGGGCGGCGGTCGCCGCCACCCGCTGGTCGAGCGCGCCGGCCCCGGCGATCAGGGTCCGATCGGCGACGGTTACCCGGGCGAGCGGCCCGCCGAAGCGGATCACCACCCCGTCGATGCCGCCGTCGCGCACCAGCAGGTTGGAGGCGACCCCCATGGGCAGGACGGGCAGGCCGGCCGGGCGGGCGGCGAGGAAGCTGGCGAGATCCTCGGCATCGGCCGGCTGGAACAGGAAACCGGCGGGACCGCCGACCCGGAACCAGGTGAGCGGGGCCAGCGGCACCGCCTCGCGCAGGCGGCCCCTGACCGGGGGCAGATCGAAGCCGCGGGACGGGCTCACGGTTCCATCTCCGCGCCGAGCAGGGCGGCCAGCCTCTGTGGCAGTTCCTGCGCCCACCGGGTGATGGTGCCGGCGCCGAGACAGACCACCAGATCGCCGGCGCGGGCGTGCCGCGCCAGCAGCGGTGCGAGGTCGTCCTCGCCGTCGATGGCATGGACCTCGCGCTGGCCGTGGGCGCGCAGGCCTTTGACCAGAGCGTCGCGATCGATGCCTTCGATGGGAGGCTCGCCGGCGGCATGGACCGGCGCCACCAGCACGATGTCGGCATTGACGAAGCAGGTGCAGAAATCCTCGAACAGATCGCGCAGCCGGGTGTAGCGGTGTGGCTGGACGACGGCGATCACCCGCCCCGCCGGAGTGGCGGCGCGGGCCGTGCGCAGCACGTTTCGGATCTCCACCGGATGGTGGCCGTAATCGTCGATCACGGTGATGCCGGCGACCCGACCGGTGCGGGTGAAGCGGCGCTGCACGCCCTCGAGACGGGCCAGTGCCCGGCGCATCGCTTCGGCGCCGATGCCGAGCTGCCGTCCCACCGCCAGGGCGGCCAGGGCATTGGCGACATTGTGCAGTCCCGGCATCGCCAGATGCACATCCTCGAGCACCTGCTCTTCGCCGTCCGGCCCCCGCATGATCACCGTGAAATGCTCGCCTTCGGCATCGAGGCGCGGGTCGCAGGCACGGATGTCGGCCTGGGGATTGAAGCCGTAGGTGACGACCCGGCGATCGGTGATCCTGGGCAGCAGTGCCTGCACCTCGGGATGGTCGATGCAGAGCACGGCGACGCCGTAGAAGGGGAGCTGCTCGACGAAGGCGAGATAGGCCCTCCGCACCGCGTCGAAGGAGCCGTAATGGTCCATGTGCTCGGGATCGATGTTGGTGATCACGGCGATGGTCGCCGGCAGGCGCAGGAAGCTGCCGTCGCTCTCGTCGGCCTCGACCACCATCCAGTCGCCGGCGCCGAGACGGGCATTGGTCTTGTAGGCGTTGATGATGCCGCCATTGATGACGGTCGGATCGAGGCCGCCGGCATCGAGAATGGCGGCGATCATCGAGGTGGTGGTGGTCTTGCCGTGGGTACCGGCCACCGCCACCGACCATTTGAAGCGCATGAGCTCGCCCAGCATCTCGGCCCGTGGCACGACGGGCAGGCGCCGCGCCCGGCCTTCGAGCAGCTCGGGATTGTCGGCACCGACCGCCGAGGAGACCACCAGCAGCTTCGCCTCGCCCAGGTTTTCCGGCCGGTGGCCGATGGCGATGTCGATGCCGAGTCTGCGCAGACGCTGGACGTTCCTGCTCTCGCCGAGATCGGAGCCCTGCACCCGGTAGCCCAGGTTGTGCAGGATCTCGGCGATGCCGCTCATGCCGATGCCGCCGATGCCGACGAAATGGATGGGCTCGACCGCGAAGGGCAGCACCTTCATGACCCGTCCTCCCCGTCGAGCATGGCCAGCACCGCACCGGCCAGACGATCGGCGGCATCGCCCATGGCCATGCCGGCGGCAGCGGTGCTCATGGCCGCGAGCTGTGCCGGATCCTCGGCGAGCTCGGTCAGCGTTCGGGCGAGACGATCCGGGGTGAATTCCGATTCGGGCAGGAGCCGGGCGGCGCCGGCACGGGCCAGCCGCTCGGCATTGGCCCGCTGATGGTCGTCGGCGGCGTGGGGGTAGGGCACGAGGATGGCGGGACGGGCCAGATGCAGGAGCTCGGCCACGGTCGAGGCGCCGGAGCGGGCGATCACCAGATCGCTGGCCGCCAGCCGCTGCGCCACATCCTCGAAGAAGGCGGCGAGCTCGGCTTCGATACCGAGACGGGCACAGCGCTGCTCGACCGCCGCCAGTTCCTCGGGCCGGCACTGCATGGCGAGGCGGGTGCGGCCCCGCAGTGCGGCGGGAAGACCGGCCAGGGCCTGCGGCACCACTTCGCCGAGCACCCGCGCCCCCTGGCTGCCGCCCAGCACCAGCAGGCGGAACTCGCTGCCGCTGCCGGGCCGCCTCGCGGCAGTGGCGGAGAAGCCCGGGCGGATCGGGTTGCCGGTGACGATGCTGCGGCCGGCCAGCGCCGGCGGCAGGGCCGCGGTATCGGCGAAGGTGAGGGCGAGGGTGCGGGCGAAACGGGAGGCCAGGCGGTTGGCGCGCCCCAGCACCGCGTTCTGCTCGTGCAGCAGGATCGGCTGGCGGGCGAGGGCGGCGGCGAGGACCGTCGGCACTGCCGCATAACCGCCGAAGGCGGCGGTCGCCGCCGGGCGCAGACGTCCGATCAGCCGCCGGCTCTGCCAGGTGCCGCGGGCGATGGTCAGGAGAGCGCCGAGCCGCCGCCGCAGGCCGCCCGAGGGGCTGGCGGCGCGGATCTCGTAGACCTCGTTCTCGCCGCGCAGATAGCGGGCACCCCGGGCATCGGTGACGAAGGCCACCCGCCGGCCGCGGGCCCGCAATGCTCGGGCCGTGGCGAGGGCGGGAAAGACATGGCCGCCGGTGCCCCCGGTGGTGATCAGCACCGGGCCGTTCATGACGTGCCCTCCAGCCGCGCCCCGACGCGGGTCAGGGCCAGCAGCATGCCCATGCCGATGGCCAGCGCCAGCAGCGAGGAGCCGCCGTAGCTCACGAACGGCAGGGTCATGCCTTTGGTCGGCAGGAGATTGAGATTGACGGCGATATTGACCAGCGCCTGCAGTCCGAACTGGGCCAGCAGGCCCACGGCGGCGAGCTGCACGAAGCGGTCCTCGGCCTCGTAGACCCGCCACAGGCCGCGCAGCACGACGAAAGCGAACAGCAGCAGCACGAGGAGCGCGGCAATCGCCCCGAACTCCTCGGTAAGCGTGGCATAGACGAAGTCCGAATGCGCCTCCGGCAGGTAGAACTTGACCACCCCTTCGCCCGGCCCGCGGCCGAACAGGCCGCCCGAGGCCACCGCCGAGAGGGAGGTCTCGACCTGGTAGCTTTCCTTGGTCGGATCGAGGAAATCGTCGATCCGCATCTGCACATGGGGAAAGGCGAGATAGGCGCCGTAGAGGCCGGTGGCAGCGAGCCCGCCGAAGCCGGCGATCAGCAGCCAGGGCAGTCCGGCGACGAAGAGCTGCACGGCGAACACCGCCACCACCAGCGCGCTCATCCCCAGATCGGGCTGGATCACCAGCAGGCCGAGCACCAGCCCGGTCAAGGCCACCGCTTCCGGCGCCCCCTTCAAGCCCGGCTGGCGGGCCAGCAGCCAGGCGGTGACCACGACCAGCGCCGGCTTGACGAACTCGCTCGGCTGCAGCAGCAGGCCGCCGATCGAAATCCAGCGCCGCGCCCCCTTGATCTCGGCGGCGAGGAACGGGGTCACCAGCAGCAGCAGGCCGAAGCCGAGCAGCAGCAGAACCGCCACCCGCAGCACCCCGCGCGGGGCCAGCAGGGAGGTGCCGAGCAGCAGCAGGATGGCCGGCAGCAGGAAGGTCAGATGCTTGATGACGAAGCGGGTTTCCTCGTAGCCGAGGCGACGGGCGATGGGCGGGCTGGAGGCGAACACCATCACCACCCCGACGAGGGCGATGACCAGAAGCCCGCTCAGCAGCGCCCGGTCCAGGGTCCACCACCAGTTGGCCAGAAGGCCGCGATTGGTGCGCGCGAAGGGGCTCACGAGACGCCTCCCGCGGCGGGCGTGGCGAGGGCGGCGACATGCGCGGCGAAGGCCCGACCGCGTGCCTCGAAATCGGGAAACTGATCGAAGGAGGCACAGGCCGGGGCGAGCAGGACGACGGGCTCGGCGGCATCACTGGTGCGGGCCGCAGTCGCCGCGGCCGAAACCGCTTCGCCGAGCTCGCCGACGCGCTCGGCCGGCACCCGGCCGGCCAGAAAGCCTGCCAGTTCCTCCGCCGCCTCGCCGATCAGGAAGGCCTTGCGGACATTGCCGAGATGCGGCCGCAGGGCGGCAAAGCCGCCCGGCTTGGCGCGTCCGCCGGCGATCCAGTAGATGTCGGAGAAGCTCGCGAGGCTGCGCCCGGCGGCCGCCGGATTGGTGGCCTTGCTGTCGTTGACGAAACGGACCCGCCCCAGCCGGCCGACTTCCTGCATGCGATGGGGCAGACCGGGAAAACCGGCCAGTGCCTGGGCCGCCCGGTCGGCCGGGACCTCGAGGAGCCGCGCCACCGCGAAGGCGGCGGTCGCGTTCTGGCGGTTGTGGGTGCCACGCAGGCCCGCCAGCGCGGAAAGATCGGCAATGCGTCGAGGTTCGCCGGCGACGCGCTCCACCAGCCGGTCGCCTTCCACCCCCACGTCGGCTTCCGCGGAGACTCCGCTCACCCGCGTCACCCATCTGCCGGCGGCTTCGAGCTCGCCTGCGAGCGCCCGGGATACGGGATCGTCGACGGCGATCACCGCCCGGTCCTCGGCGCGCTGGCCGGCGAACAGGCGCCGCTTGGCCGCGATGTAGCCCTCGAGATCTCCGTGGCGGTCGAGATGGTCGGGCTCGAGGTTGAGCCAGACGGCGACCCTGCAGCGCAGGGAACGGGACAGGTCGAGCTGGAAGGAAGAAAGCTCGAGCACCAGGATGTCGCCGGCGGCCGGCTCGAGCTCGAATACCGGGCGCCCGATGTTGCCGGCGGCGGTGGCCGGCAGCCCGGCCTCCGCCAGGATATGGGCGATCAGCGCCGTGGTGGTGGACTTGCCGTTGGTGCCGGTGACCCCGATCAGGAAGGTTTCGGGATATGTCGCGGCGAACAGATCGATGTCGCCGGCGATCGGCACGCCGTGGCCGCGGGCGGCGGTGATCAGCGGATGCGGTGCGGGATGGGTGAGGGGCACGCCCGGGCTCACCACCAGCAGGGCCAGATCCGCGAGGATTTCGGGCTTTCCTGCCCGCCCACCGATCTCGAGGGCGCGGGCGACGGTATGCGGGTCGTCGTCGAACAGGATCACATCGACGCCGCGGGTGGCGAGGGCGCGCGCCACCGCCCGTCCGCTGCGGCCGAGGCCGAGCACCCCCACCTTCCGGTCCCGATATGCCCCGAGCCCGTCCATCGGCCTAGCGCAGCTTCAGGGTGGAAAGGCCGATCAGGGCCAGGATCGAGGCGATGATCCAGAAGCGGATGACGATGGTCGGCTCCTCCCAGCCCTTCTTCTCGAAATGGTGATGCAGCGGCGCCATGCGGAACACGCGGCGGCCGGTGAGCTTGAAGGATGCGACCTGGACCATCACGGATACCGCCTCGAGCACGAACAGCCCGCCGATGATGGCCAGCACCAGCTCGTGCTTGGCGGCCACCGCCACCGCTCCCAGTGCCCCGCCGGTGGACAGCGATCCGGTATCGCCCATGAACACCATGGCCGGCGGTGCGTTGAACCAGAGAAAGCCCAGCGAGGCGCCGACCATGGCGCCGCTGAAGACGGCGAGCTCGCCGGTGCCGGCCACATAGGGAATGCCGAGATAGGCGGCGAAGATGGCGTTGCCCGAGAGATAGGCGATCAGCGCGAAGCAGCCGGCGGCGATCATCACCGGAACGATGGCCAGCCCGTCGAGCCCGTCGGTCAGATTGACGGCGTTGGAGGCGCCGACCATGACGAAGGCGCCGGCCAGCGGGAAGAAGGCCCCGAGCGGGATGTAGAGATCCTTGAAGAAGGGCACGGCCATGCTGGTGCCCAGGGGCTCGGGGGTGAGGCCGGAGATCACCCAGGCGGCGGCGATGGCGATGATCGACTGGGCGAGCAGCTTGAGCCGGCCGGAGATGCCGTTGGAGGAGCGTTTCCTGAGCTTGCTGTAGTCGTCGAAGAAGCCGATCAGCCCGAAGCCCAGGGTGACCATCAGCACCACCCAGACGAAGGGGTTGGTGAGATCGACCCAGAGCAGGGTGGCCACGGTCAGGGCCAGGAGAATGAGCACCCCGCCCATGGTCGGCGTGCCCTTCTTCCGGAGCAGATGGTCCTCGGGCCCGTCCTCGCGGATGGGCTGGCCTTCGGGCTGCTGGCTCTTGAGCCAGCGGATGATCATCGGACCGAGCAGGAAGCTCACGAACAGCGCCGTCACCACCGCCCCGCCGGTGCGGAAGGTCAGATAGCGGAAGACGTTGAAGGCCCCGACATAATCCGAGAGCGGAAAGAGAAGATGATAAAGCATCGGGTCAGAGGCCCCCTTCCGCTGCCGCGGCGCACAGTTCCTTCACGATCGATCCCATCCCGCTCGCCAGTGATCCCTTGACCAGCAACACATCCCCCGGCTCCAGCACCTCCCGGAGCTGCCGGCAGAGCGCTTCCGGGTCCGCGGCATGGCCGCCCCGCCGGGCGGCCGGCAGGGCGTCGTGCAGATGGGCCATCAGCGGCCCGCAAGTAAAGACCCGGGCGACCTCCGCCTCGCAAAGCGGCCCGGCGAGCTCTGCATGGAAGCGGGCTGCGTCCTGCCCGAGCTCGGCCATGTCGCCGAGGGCGGCGAGCCGCCGCCCCGGCATCAGCCCCAGAAGGGCGATGGCCGCCCGCATCGAGGCCGGGTTGGCGTTGTAGCTTTCATCGAGCAGCAGCAGGCTGCCTTCGCCCAGCGGCAGGGACCGCTGCCGTCCCCGTCCCGGCAATGCCTCGAGCCGGGACAGTTCGGCCGCGGCGCGGACCGGATCGGCGCCGAGCGCCTCGACTGCGGCCAGCACGGCGAGCGCGTTCATCACCCAGTGACGGCCGGGAAGCGCGATCTCGAACTCCAGCCGCTCCCCCTCGCGCGCGGCAAGGACGCGGCTCGACCGGGGGGCGCATTCCGCCTCGAGGAGGCGCCAGTCGGCCTCCGCGCGGGTGCCGAAGCTGCGGATGCGCCCCACTCCGGCGGCTGCGGCGCGCTCCGCGAGCAGAGGAAAATGCGGGTTGTCCGCGGGCAGCACCGCACATTCGGGTGGTTCGCCGGCCTCGAAGATCTCGGCCTTGGCCTCGGCGATCGCCCGCTCGTCCTCGAAATAGGCGAGATGGGCGCCGGTCACCCAGGTCACCAGCGCCACATGTGGGCGTACCAGGGGTACCAGTTCGCGGATCTCGCCGGCATGGTTCATGCCGATCTCGAAGACCCCGAAGGCGGCATCGGCCGGCAGGCGGGCGAGGCTGAGCGGCACCCCCCAGTGATTGTTGTGGCTGGCGGCGCTGGCATGGGTCGGCGCCTGGGCGGCCAGCACCCGGCGCAGGGCCTCCTTGGTACCGGTCTTGCCGACGCTGCCGGTGAGCGCCAGGATCCGTGCCCGGCTGCGCGCCCGGGCGGCCCGCGCCAGTGCCTCGAGACCGCGCCGGGTGTCGTCCACCTTCACCAGGGGACCGGGCGCGGCGCGCTCGCCGGCGACCAGAGCCGCCGCGGCACCGCGGGCGAAGGCATCTTCCAGGAAGGCGTGGCCGTCGTGGCGGGGGCCTCGAAGTGCCACGAACAGATCGCCCGCGGCGATGTCGCGGCTGTCGATGGACACGCCGCTCGCCCGCCAGCCCTCGGGTCCGCGCCCGCAGGTGGCGGCCAGTACCTCGGAAGCCTCCCACAGGGTCCTCATGCCGATGCCTCCGTGGCCAGTCCGCGCAGGATCGCGGCATCGTCGAACGGCAGCACGGAATCGCCGACGATCTGACCGGTCTCGTGCCCCTTGCCGGCGACCAGCAGGGCATCGCCGGGGCCGAGAAGCGACCAGCCACGGGCGATCGCTTCGGCCCGATCGCCGATCTCGAGAACCTCTCCTCGCATCCCGGCGAGGATCTCGGCGCGGATGGCGGCGGCATCCTCGGAGCGGGGGTTGTCGTCGGTGACGATGGCCAGATCGGCCAGGCTGCCGGCGATCCGCCCCATCTGCGGACGCTTGCCGCGATCGCGATCGCCGCCGCAGCCGAAGACGAGGACGAGCCGGCCGCGCAGATGCGCCCGCAGGGCACGGAGCGCCTGCTCCAGGGCATCGGGCGTGTGGGCGTAGTCGACGAAGGCCATGGCCCCGTCCTCGCGCACCGCCACCCGCTGCATGCGGCCGGGTATGCTGTCGAGGCCGGTCAGCGCCGCGGTGGCGATCTCGACGGAGACGCCGCTCGCGAGGGCGAGTCCCAAGGCGGCCAGAAGATTGTGGGCCTGGAAGGGGCCGAACAGCGGCAGCGTGCAGGACTGCCGCTCGCCCCGACAGGCGAACTCCATGGCGATGCCCTCGGCATCGGCGGCCAGCTCCAGCAGCACCAGATCCTGTGCGTTGCGCCCGTAATCGGTGACCGTGATGCCCCGTTGCCGGCAGATGCGGGCGAGCTGGTCGAATTCGGCGATGTCGGCGTTGAGCACGGCACGGCCGCCGGGACGCAGGAGTTCCGAAAACAGGCGGGCCTTGGCATAGAAATAGTTCTCGCGGTCGCCGTGATAGTCGAAATGGTCGCGGCTCAGATTGGTGAAGGCAGCGGCGTGGATCGACAGCCCGTCGAGCCGGCACTGGGCGAGGCCGTGGCTGGAGGCCTCGACCACCAGCCGTGTTACCCCGGCATCGGCGAGCTGCGCACAGGCCTCGTGCAGGCCCACCGGATCGGGGGTGGTGAGGCTGCAGGTGGCGCCCAGGCCGGTGGGCTGAACCCCGAGCGTGCCGAGGCTGGCCGCGGGCAGCCCGGCGATCTCCCAGATCCGACGCAGGAAGCCGGCCACCGAGGTCTTGCCGTTGGTGCCGGTCACCGCCGCCACCAGCTCCGGCTGCCGGTCGTAGAAGCGGGCCGCCATCTGGGCCAGCCGCCGGCGCGGATTGGCATCGACCACCACGCTGACCCGGTCCGCCCAGTCGGCGAGGCTGGGATCGCCGAGCAGGGCCACCGCTCCCCGCTCGAGGGCATCGGCGATGAAACGGCGGCCGTCGGTGCGGCTGCCGGGCAGCGCGGCGAACAGGTCTCCGGCCCGCACGGCACGGCTGTCCGCGGTCAGGCCGCGGACCTCGGGCTCGCCGGCGCCCAGGATGCGGGCGCCCTCACCGGCCAATGTCGAGAGCCGCAAGACCTTCCTCCACCTGCCCCGTACGTCCGTTCATGGTCGGCACGATCTTGAGGCGCTGCGAAAAACGCCGCTCGGCACTCGGGCTCGAAGGCGGCACCCCGAGGATCGGGCCGATCCGATCGATGATTGTCGCCACTGCCGGAGCCGCCGTCCAGCCCCCGTAGCGAAAGCCGAAGGTTCCCTTGTCGCCCTTGGGATCGTCGAGGGTGACCAGGACCACGTAGCGCGGATCCTCGATGGGAAAGACGCCGACGAAGGAGGCGATCACCGCATCCCCGTCATAGCCGCGCCGGCCCTTGCCGGGCTTGTCGGCGGTGCCGGTCTTGCCGCCCACCAGATAGCCCGGCACCTGCGCCTTGGTGCCCGTGCCCTTTTCCACCACCAGCCACATCAGCCAGCGCAGATCGCGCACCGTCCGCTCCGATACCAGGCGCAGCGGCGGCTGCGCGACCGGTTCGTTGCGGCGCAGCAGGGTGGGCCGGACACGCAGCCCGTCGCCGGTGAGGCCGGCGACGGCGGCGGCGAAATGGAGCGGGGTGACGGCGATGCCATGGCCGAAGGAG
>CAYYZI010000022.1:0-14416 GCA_964475675.1 uncultured Geminicoccaceae bacterium | reverse complement strand
GGCTTTCGAGCCGCCGATGCAGGACGGCGAAGCCGCCTCGGCACCGGCCGGCGAGCGCAGCCGGCAGGCGATGCTGGCGGGCTCGATGGAGGATGCCCAGATCCTGGTCTGGTATGCCAGCCGTGCCGGCGTCCCGGTCGAGGAGGAGGTGATGAAGAACCTCGCCGAGACCCGCACCGCCCACCAACGGGGCCAGTGGTCGGCGGCCGAGGAGGCGCGTTTCTGGACCGCCCTCAACAAACTCGCCCGCGCGGTCCGCCCGGTCACCGTGGCCTCGATCAAGGCTTCCGCCGAATATGGCGGCAGCAGCCACGAGAAGACCCGCCGGGTGGTGCAGCGCTACCGGCGCGCCACCCTGGGCGTCCTCCTGCTGCTGCTGGTGGCCCAGATCTACTGGCTGATCGGCAACAATTTCGCCACCCAGATCGACACCCTGCAGGGCGATGTGAGCACCCAGATGGACACCCTCGCGCGTCTGAAGGGACAGTTGCGGGCAGTGGAGGTGGATCTCGAGGAGGAAAGCGGCCGTCTCATCGCGCTGATGTCGGCCGACCGTCCCGAGGAGGTTCTGCTGCCGGCGCGGCGGCGGGTCACCGAGCTTTCCCGCCAGCAGCAGGAGCTCGGAGTCGAGATCGCCCGCAGCCAGCGCCTGCTGGAAGCGGCCACCAACATGCTGGCCAGCAGCCAGATCCTGCTCCAGGGCTGGGACATCTTCACCGGCGAGGAGGATCCGCTGCGGATCCTGACCGCCTCGCGCGAGAGTGCGGCGACGACCGGGCAGGAGGCGCCCGCCGCCGGTGCCGATCCGCGCCGGCGCTATGCCGACAATCTGGCTCTCCTGGCCTCGCGCTCGGCCCTCTCCACCTTCAACCAGTACGTGCTGCCGCTGCTCTACGGCCTGGTCGGCGCGCTGGCCTTCATCCTCCGCACCCTGAGCCGGGAAATGGCGGCGGTGACCTATTCTCCGGCCGACAATCTGCGCTACACGCTGCGCTGGCCGCTCGGGATGCTGGCCGGCATCACCGTGGGCTGGTTTTTCGATCCCGACTCGCTGACCGGTGTGGCCGCCATCCAGCCGCTGGCGCTGGCCTTTCTGGCCGGCTACGGGGTCGAGCTGCTGTTCGCCGGCCTCGATCGCATCGTCAGCGCCTTCACCGGCGGCGACGGCAAGAGCCGGGCGGCGACGGCCTAGCCGGTCGCCGGCCTGGCCCCGGCCGGCGGTGCCGCCGCCGGCTCGGGGCTGATCCGGTTGAGGGCGGCGTAGATCACCGGCAGGACGATCATGGTGAGCACCGTGCCCACCGCCAGGCCGACCATGATCACCACCGCCAGCCCGATCCAGAACACATCCTGCAGCAGCGGAACGACGCCGAGGACGGTGGTCGCCGCCGCCAGGATCACCGGCCGCAGGCGGGACAGGGCGGCGTCGATCACCGCCTCGTAATGGCTCATCCCCTCCTCGCGATTGATGGCGATCTGGTCGAGCAGCACGATGGCGTTCTTGATCATCATGCCGGACAGGCTCATCGCCCCGAGCAGCGCCACGAAGCCGAAGGGAACCCCGGTGACGGCGAGGCCGAGGATCACCCCGATCGCGGCGAAGGGCACCACCAGCACGATGCTGAGCACGGTCCGCACATTGTTGAACAGGGCGAACATCACCAGCAGCATCACCGCCGCCGCCGGCACCGCGCCGGGAATCAGCGACTTCTGCGCCTTGGCGCTGTCTTCCGCCTCGCCGCCCCACAGCATGCGGTAGCCGGGCGAGAGCTGCAGCTTGTCGAGCCTGTCGGCGATGCTCGCCTGCAGAGTCGGCAGGGTCACCCCGAGCACGGGATTGGCACGGACCGTGATGGTTCGCAGGCGGTTGTAGCGGTAGATGATGGGATCGATCAGATCGGTCTCGAGATCACGGATCACCTGCCCCAGCGGTACGTTCTTGATGCCCGCCTGCGGCTGCACGGGAAGGACGTCGAGGCCGCCGATGCGCTTGCGGAAGTCGGCACCGTAGCGGAGCACGATCGGAATCAGATTGTCCTCCTCGCGGTACAGCCCGACGACGGTGCCGTCGAAGGCGCGCTTGATGGTGTCCGCCACATCCGGCCGGGTAACCCCGCTCCAGCGCGCCCGCACCGCGTCGAAGGCCGGCACGATACGCAGGGTGCGCTGGCGCCAGTCGGTCTCCATGGCCCCGGCCACCGGGCTTTCGCGCAGTACGGCCAGAAGCTTGTCGGCCTCGCGACGCAAACTGTCACCGGTGGCCGAAGAGGGGCCACTGATGCGCATCTCGAACTTCCAGGTATTGCCCGGACCGGAGGTGAACTTGCGGACCAGCACCTTGGCGTTGGGGAACCTTTCGGCGAACCAGGGCTGCAGCTCGTCCGCCAGCCCGTCGATCTGGCGATAATCCTTCATGTTGACGACGAGTTGGCCATAGGCCGGATTGTTGGCCTCGGGCTCGACCGGAAGATAGAAACGGGGCGGCCCGGCACCGACGAAGGTCGCCACATTGTCCACCCGCTCGTCGTCCAGCAGCCGCTCCTCGATCTCCCGCAGCCTAGCGCTGGTATATTCGATCCGGGTGCCCTGCGGCGCCCAGAAGTCGATCATGAACTTGGTCATGGACGAGTCGGGGAAGAACAGGCTGTCCACAAAGCGGGAAGCCCCGGTGCTGGCCACCAGCACGCCGATGGCCGCGGCGATGGTGAGCAGACGGAAACGGATGGCGGTTTCCAGAAACCCCCGGAACATGCGGTAAAAGCGTCCGCCATAGGCGTCGGTTTCGCCCTCGTCGCCGACGGTACGCAGGAAGCTCATGCACTGCAGGGGGGTGAGGGTGACCGAGACCAGCCAGCTCACCAGCAGCGAGATGGCGACCACGGTGAACAGGGTCTGGGTGTATTCGCCGGCGCTCTCGTCGGAGGCGAAGATCGGATAGAAGGCCATGACGGCGATGATGGTGGCGCCCAACAGCGGCATCGCCGGCTGGTCGGCGGCCTCGATGGCGGCCGCTTCCCTGGCCATGCCGCGGCGCACCCGGGCCACGTAGCCGTCGGCCACGACAATCGCATTGTCGACCATCATCCCGAGCGCAATGACCAGCGCCCCCAGCGACATGCGCTGCAGATCGATGCCGGCGATCGCCATCACCAGGAAGGTGACCAGCACGGTCACCACCAGCGCGGTACCGATCACCACCCCCATGCGCCAGCCCATGGCCAGCGCCAGCACCGCGACGACGATCCCCACTGCTTCCAGGAAATTGACGAGAAAGGCGGAGACCGCCTGCTCGACGATCGCCGACTGCCAGTGGACCTGCTTCAGCTCGATGCCGATCGGCATCCTCGCCTGCAGCTCCTCGAGCTTGCGGTCGATGCGCTTGCCCATGTCGACGATGTTGACGCCGGGCCGGTTGCTGATGGCGATGGTGATGGCCGGCTGGCCGTTGAACCGCATCAGGGTTACCGGCGGCTCGACGTACCCGGCGTAGACCTTGCCGATATCCTGGATGGCCAGGACGTTGTCGGCATCGTCGAGCCGGACGTCGGGATTGCGCAGCACATCGCCGGCGCTGGGGCGGATCGGCAGGTCGCCGATTTCCTCCGGCGAGCGGAATTCGCCCGAGGGAATGATCGGAATGCGCCGGTTGACGACATCCACCCAGCCGGCGTCGACGATCGCGTTCTGGGCCTGCAGCGAACGGGCGATGGTGTTTTCGGAGATGCCGAGCTGCTCGAGCCGGCTCTGGATGGTGTCGATATAAACCCGCCGTTCCTGCACGCCCCACAGATCGACCTTGGCCACGCCCTCGATCAGGCTCAGTTCCTTCTTGATGTCCTTGGCGTAGCGTTCCATCTCGGCCGGCGGGAAACCGTCGCTGACCAGGGCCACGAGATGGCCGTAGACATCGCCGAACGCGTCGTTGATCTCGGGGCGCCCGGCGCCCGGCGGCAGACGGGATTCGATGTTGCGGACCTTGGCCCGGAGCTTGTCCCACACCTGCGGCAGCTGATCGGCCAGGAACTGCGGCCGGATCTGCACCTTGATCCGCGACAGGCCGGGGCTGCTGTAGGACTCGATGTAATCGACTTCCGACAGCTTCTGGAGCTCGAGCTCGATGACATCTGTCACTTCCTGCTCGACCTGCTCCGGCGAGGCCAGCGGGTAGGGCGTGACGATGAGCGCGGTCTTGACCGTGAATTCCGGGTCCTCGAGCTGACCGAGGCTGAAATAGGCGCCGAAACCGGCGACCGCGAAGAGGAGGATGGCGAAGCGGGTGAAAACCGCGCGCCGAACCGAAAAGGCCGCCAGCGCCATCAGCCTTCTCCGCCCGCTTCCTCGATGCGGACCTGCTGGCCCGGTTGCAGGGAATGGACCCCGGCGACCACCACCCATTCGCCGGGCTCGAGGCCCTCGCTGATGGTGACCCCGGCGGCGGTGACCTTCCCCAGCGCAACCTCCCGCGCGGCAACCGTACCGGCACCCCGATCCACCACCCAGACGAGCTTGCGCTCGACATCGGCGTCGTCGGTGAAGATCGCCGCGGGCGGCACCAGCAGCTGCTCCTCGAGGTCGATGTCGCGCATCTTCCTGGCCACCGCCCGTCCCGACATGCCCGGCAGGATCTGCACATCCTCCGGCTGCTCCATGAGCAGCGTCACCGGATAGGTTCCCGTGGTGGGCGAGGCTTCCGTGCCGATCTCCTTGACGGTGGCGGTCAGTTTGACGTCGGGGAAGGAATCGAAGACCACCTCCGCCTCTTCCAGGAACGGCACATAGGCGATCAGACTGTCGGGCACGTCGATGACGAACTCGATCTGCGTGGTATCGAGAATGCGGACGATCGGATCCTGCGCGCGCACGTCCTCGAAGCGCTCGACATATGTGGCCACCACCCGCCCCGGGAAAGGCGCCTGCAGGCGGGTGTAGGAAAGGTCGAGTTCAGCCTTGGTGAGCGCCGCCTCGTAGGCCTGCACCTCGGCCCGGGCGATGTCGCGGTCGGCCTTCTGGCGGTCCCCCTTGGCCTTCGAGTAATGGCCCTTGGCCACCAGCGCCATCACCCGCGCGTACTGCTGTTCGGCATTGACCAGTGCCGCCTGGGCTCGTGCGAGCTGGGCCCGGATCCGGTCGACTTCGGCCTGATAGGGGTCGGGATCGAGCTGGGCCACGAGGTCACCCTTCTCGACCCGGTCACCGACATTGACGAAACGCTCCAGCACCGTGCCGCCGACCCGGAAGGCGAGGGTGACCTCGCGGGCTGCCTTGGCCCGTCCGCTCAGCATGCGCTGGCCGAGGGTGCCGCTCGGTCCCACCTCGATCGCCCGTACCGGCCGCACCGTTTCGACCTTTTCGGGCTCCTTCTTCTCGCAGCCGGCGAGACCGAGCACCAGGCTCAAGGCAACGGCAATCAGCCCGAGTGGCCGGCGCAGCCGTCGCCGGCCACCATCTCCGGGCCGCGGATCAGCTCCGCCGTGATGTCGTGATTTCGGAAAACATGGAGATTGCAATCGATTGCCGGCTATTGTCACCTGTTTCCATCCCCGTCCATCTCGGCGAATGCTTCGCGCGCGATGCGGAAACATTCCACACCGGCAGGAACACCGCAATAGACAGCGACTTGAAGGAGAATGGCGCGCAGCTCCTCCCGGGACAGACCATTCCTGATGGCTCCCCGGAAATGCAGCCCGAATTCGTGCATCCGGCCCTGGGCGGCGAGCATGCCGAGATTGAGAATGCTGCGCTCACGGTCGGTCAGCACATCGTGGCCCCAGCATGTGCCCCAGCAATATTCGGTCAGAAATTCCTGCCAGGGCCGGCTGAAACTGTCGGCAGCGGCCAGCGCCTTTTCCACGTATTCCACCCCCAGCACCTGCTTGCGCTTGGCGAGTCCCTTCTCGAAGCGTTCCCTGTCCATGCCTTCCTCTCCCGGATATGATCCGGCGCCAAGTAGCGCGGTCGCCGCCCGGCTGTCCACAGCGGCCCACCCGGCCGGCGCCGCCGCAGCGAGCGGAAGGCGGCGATGATCACAGCCTATCTGGTCGAGGATGGTCGGCTCACCGCCCGCCGGCTGGCAGCCGGGGAGCGGTTTCCCGAAGACGCCGTCTGGATCGATCTGCAGGATCCCGACGAGGCGGAACGGGCGGCGCTGGCCGGAATGCTGCGGCTGCCGCTGCCCAGCCGCGAGCATATGGAGGAGATCGAGGCCTCGAGCCGGGCTTACGAGGAAGAGGGGGTGCTGTTCCTGACCCTGCATGTGGTGGCCGGCAGGGAGGGCGAAGGGGCGCGGCTGACGCCGGTCGGCTTCGCGGTCACCGCCGATCGGCTGATCACCCAGCGCTACGAGGATCTCGCCGCCTTCCGCGTGTTTCTCGGCCGCTTCCGGGCGGGGGCCGGGACCCTACCCGAGGAGATCCTGCTGGGTCTGTTCGAGACCGTCATCGACCATACCGCCGACATGCTGGAGCGGGTCGGCGATCGCGTCGACCGGGTCGCCAGCCGGGTGCTGGACGCCGGTTCGCGGGCCGAGAGCGGACGCAGCTATCGGCCGCTGCTGCAGGAGATCGGGCGTGCCGGCGACGGTGCCTCGCGGTTGCGCGAGTGCCTCGTATCCTTCGAGCTGGTGCTGGCCTTTCTGGAGGGTCGCGGCAGCCTGCACCGGGCCGGGGGGATGCCCCGCGAGCGCCTCGACACGCTGGCCCGCGACCTGCGCTCGCTGGCCGACTATGCGAGTTTCGTCAGCGGCAAGATCGGCTTCCTGCTGGATGCGGTGCTGGGCCTCGTGGGCATCGAGCAGAACAACATCGTCAAGATCTTCTCGGTGATGGCCCTGATCTTCATGCCACCCACCCTGATCGCCAGCATCTACGGCATGAACTTCCGCTTCATGCCGGAGCTCGACTGGCCGCTGGGCTACCCACTGGCGCTGCTGCTCATGCTGCTGTCGGCGATCCTGCCCTATCGCTATTTCCGGCGCCGCGGCTGGCTGTGACCCCTCTCACGCCCGCAGGCAGGCGCGGGCGCAGGCATCCAGAATGGCGTCGCTGTCGATGCCGTAGCGGCGGTAGAGGTCGGGAATGTCGCCCGACTGGCCGAAGCGGGTGACCCCGAGGGGATAGCTGCGCAGGCCGCGCACCGCGCCCAGCCAGCCGAGGGTCGCGGGATGGCCGTCCAGCACGCTGACGATGGCGCCATCGGCGGCCAGCGGCTGCAGCAGCCGGGCGACATGGCTGGCGCCAGCCCGCTCCTTCCAGTCGGCGTGCAGGCGGTCGGCGGAGGTCACGCAAAGGAGACCGGCGCCGGGAATGTCCTCCCGGATGGCCTCGAACGCCGCCAGCGCCTCCGGCGCCACCGCACCGCTGAAGGCGATCGCCAGTTCGGTATCCGGCGCCGGTGGCACCAGCCAGTAGCCGCCGGCCAGCAGATCCGCCGCGAGGGCCTCGTCCATCGCCCGTTGCGGCTGGGCGATCGGGCGGGTGGTCAGCCGCAGATAGACGGCACCGCCGTCCGGCGCCTGCAGATGCGCGAACGCCCAGCGCAGAACGACCGCCAGCTCGTCGGCGAAGGCCGGCTCGAAGAAGGTCAGGCCGGGCTGGCCGATGCCCAAGAGCGGGGTGGCGATGGATTGGTGGGCACCGCCCTCGGGCGCCAGGCTGATGCCGGAAGGGGTGGCCACCAGCAGAAAGCGGGCACCCTGGTAGCAGGCATAGGTGAGGGCATCGAGCCCGCGGGCGATGAAGGGATCGTAGAGGGTGCCCACCGGCAGCAGCCGCGCCCCGAACAGCTCGTGCGACAGGCCCATCGCCGCCAGCGCCAGGAACAGGTTGTTCTCGGCGATGCCGAGTTCGAGATGCTGGCCGGTACGGCTTTCCCGCCAGCGGGTGGGCGAGCTCACCTGCTGGCTGCGGAACACATCCTCGTGTTCCTTGCGGTTGAACAGATCGCGCCGGCTCACCCAGGCCGAAAGCCCGGTCGAGGTGGTGACATCGGGCGAGGTGGTGACGATGTGGTGGGCGAGCGGCAGGTCGCTGCGGGCGAGCTCGCCCATCAGCCGCCCGAACGCCTCCTGGGTCGAGGTCACCTCGCGTCGCCGCGGCTGCGGCAGCGCCGCCGGCACCGGCACCGCCGTCGCTTCGTAGCGCTCGGTGCGGCGGCGATAGGGCACCTGCTCCAGAAACGCATCGAACGCCTCGGGATCGACCGCGAGGCCGGCATGGGGCGACCATTCCCGGCCCGCGGCGACCCCGTTCTCGCGCTGGAAATCGGCCATCTGCTGCGGCGTCATCAGCCCGGCATGGTTGTCCTTGTGGCCGGCGAAGGGCAGCCCCCAGCCCTTGACCGTATAGGCGATGAAGCAGTGCGGCAGATCGCCCTGCACGCCGTGGAAGGCCTCCAGCATGGCCTCCAGATCATGGCCGCCGAGATTGGTCATCAGCCGCGCCAGCTCGGCATCGTCATGGCTGTCCAGGATCTCGCGGATTGCCGGATTGCGCCCGAGATCGCTCTCCAGATGGGCGCGCCAGGCAGCCCCCCCCTTGAAGGTCAGGGCGGCGTAGAGATCGTTGGGGCAGGCATCGATCCATTCCCGCAAGGCTTCGCCGCCGGGGCGGGCGAAAGCCGCCTGCAGCCGCTTGCCGTACTTGATGGTCACCACCTTCCAGCCGACGGTGGAGAAGAACTGCTCGATCTTGGCGAACAGCCGCTCCGGCACCACCCGATCCAGGCTCTGGCGGTTGTAGTCGATCACCCACCAGAGGTTGCGCACATCGTATTTCCAGCCCTCCAGCAGGGCCTCGTAGACATTGCCCTCGTCCAGCTCGGCGTCGCCGAGGATGGCCACCATGCGCCCCGCCGGCGCCCGCTCCGGCACCAGCCGCCGCATCCGCACCAGATCCTGGGTCAGGGAGGCGAACAGGGTCATGGCCGCACCGAGGCCGACCGAGCCGGTCGAGAAATCGACCCCGCACACATCCTTGGTGCGCGAGGGATAGGCCTGGGCGCCGCCGAGGGCGCGGAAATTGACGAGCTGCTCCACCGGCTCGCGGCCGAGGAGATACATGGCTGCATGGTAGATGGGGGCGGCGTGCGGCTTGACGGCGATGCGATCGCCGGGCCGCAGCACGTCGAAGAAGAGGGCGGTCATGATGGTCGCCACCGAGGCGCAGGAAGCCTGATGGCCGCCCACCTTGAGCCCGTCGCGCGAGGGCCGCACATGGTTGGCGTGGTGGATGGTCCAACAGGCCAGCCACAGGAGCTTGCGCTCGATCTGGCGCAGCATGTCGAGGCGCGGCTCGATCGCGACGGCCTCTTTCATGGGCGACTGCCCGAGCTTCGATGTCATCGTGGCTCCCCCGATATCGCCCCCGACAATCTAGTCGACCGGGTGGCGCTCTCCAACCGCCGGCTGATACCCCCTTCTGTGCCGGCGTCGCAGGTGGTAGCGTTGCCCACGGTAAAGGAGCCTGGAACCCATGAGCGAAACCACCGCCGGGCGACCGGAGGATGCGATCCCGGTCAGCCCGCAGGCACGCAGGACGGCCCGCCAGCTCGCGGCCCTGGTGGACCGGGCGACCCGCGATCTGCCCTTCGGAGCCGAGCCGGCCGCCTATCTGGTGGCCCGCGACCGGCTGGCCGAGAATGGTCCGGGCGGGAGCAGATGACCCCCGAGGAGATGCTCGCTCAGAACCTTTGCGCGATCGCCGCCCGGGTTCGCGACGGCACGGTGTGTTCGCGCGACCTGACCGCCGCCGTGCTCGACGCGCTCGAGCGGCAGGGAAGCCGGCTCGGCGCAGTGGTCCGGCTGTGGCCGGAGCGGGCGATGGCCGAGGCCGAGGCCTGCGATCGCGAGCGGGCCCGGGGCAGGCTGCGCGGTCCGCTGCACGGGGTGCCGCTGGCGCACAAGGACATGTTCTACCGCAAGGGTGAACTCACCGAATGCGGCTCGCGCCTGTTCCGCGGCTTCCGTCCCGAGGTCACGGCGACCGTGCTGGAGCGCCTCGATGCCGCCGGCGCCATCGATGTGGGGCGCACCCACATGGTCGAGGTGGCGCTCGGCATCACCGGCCACAATCCCTGGACCGGCACCCCGAAGAATCCCTGGAATACGGAGCGGCTGACCGGCGGCTCGACCAGCGGCGGTGCCGCCTCGGTGGCGGCAAGGCTCAATTTCGCCACCCTCGGCTCGGATACCGGAGGCTCGATCCGCGTGCCTTCGGCCTTCTGCAACCTGGTCGGCATCAAGCCCACCTACGGCCGGGTCAGCCGCGCCGGCTGCATGCCGCTCTCCTTCACCCTCGACCATATCGGCCCGATCTGCCGCAGCAGCGCCGATTGCGCCCTGATGCTCGGGGTGATCGCCGGCACCGATCCGCGCGATCCCACCACCAGCGCCGCGCCGGTGCCGGATTACGGGGCGGCGCTCGGAGAGGATCTTCGCGGCCAGCGGATCCTGGCCCTCGTCGACGGGCTCGGTTACGCGCCGGAGCCGGCGGTGGCGCGGCATTTCGAGGAGGCCTGCGCGATCCTGCGCGGGCTCGGCGCCGAGCTGCGCGAGGGGACGCTTCCCGGCGGCGAGGAGCTGGCCGCGGTACGGCGGGTGGTCGGCATGGTGGAGCCGGCCGCCTATCACCGCGAGCATGTGCTGCGCCGGCGTGCGGCGTTCAATCCGCACACCCTGGCGCGCATGGAGCCGGGCTTCGCCATCGAGGCCAGCATCTACGCCCGGGCCCTGGCCGCCCGCGCCGGCTGGCTGGAGCGGATCTGCCGGGAGCTCCTGAGCGAGGCCGATCTCCTGGTGCTGCCCAGCGCGGTGACCCCGCCGCCGCCGATCGCCGAGACCGATACCGGCGGCGATGCCCGCTTCGTCGACCTCGCCAACCGCCTGACCGCCTATGTGGCGCCCTTCAACTATCTGGGGCTGCCGGCTGCCTCGGTGCCCATGGGCTTCGACGAGGAAGGGCTGCCGATGGGCCTGCAGATCGTCGGCCGCCCCTTCGCCGAGGCCCGGGTGCTGCGCGCCTGCTTCGCCTTCGAACAGGCCACCGGCCACACCCGCCGCAGGCCGCCGTCCCCTCCCCCGGATCCCGCCTGAGACGCTGTGCCCATGTCCGACCGGCCCCGCGTACTGATCGCCATTCCTCTCCCCGAACGCTACCGGCCGCTGTTCGCGCCCCTCGAGGAGGCCGGCTTCGCCCTCGAGCACAACCCTCTGGGCCGGGCGCTGCGGGAAGACGAGCTGATCGCCCGCCTGCCCGGCGTGGTGGCCACCGTGGCCGGCACCGAGCCCTACAATGACGCGGTGTTCGATGCCGCACCGGAGCTGCGCATCGTCGCCCGCTTCGGGGTCGGCTTCGATGCCGTCGATGTCGCCGCCGCCAGCCGCCACGGAGTAGCCGTGGCGATGGCCTTCGGCGCCAACCACGAGGCGGTGGCCGATCACGCCTTCGCCCTGATGGCGGCCCTCGCCCACCGCATCATCGCCAACGACCGGGCGGTGCGGGCGGGGCAATGGCGCACCGGCCTGCATCGCGGTCTCACCGGGGCGACGGTGGGCATCCTCGGCTTCGGCCGGGTGGGACGGGCGCTGGCAAGACGCTGCCGCGGTTTCGGCATGCGCATCCTGGTCAGCGATCCGCTGGTCGAGGCCACCGAAGTGGAAGGTCTCGGCGGCCATCCGGTGACGGCGGAACGGCTGCTCGAGGAGGCCGATTTCGTCTCCCTGCATCTGCCGCTGACGCCGCAGACCGAGCGCTTCATCGACGCCCGGCGTCTTGCGCGGATGCGCCCCTCGGCCTTTCTGATCAACACCGCGCGTGGCGGGCTGGTGGACGAGGAGGCCCTGGCCGAAGCCCTGCGCGAGGGCCGCATCGCCGGCGCCGGGCTCGATGTTCTGGCGGTGGAACCGCCCACCGATTCGCCCCTTCTCGAACTCGACAATCTGGTGCTTTCGCCCCATATCGCTGGACTGAGCGAGGACGCCGTGCGGCGCATGGCGGAGCTTTGTGTCGACAACATCCTGTGCCTGATGGGCGGTCGGGATCCCGGGGAGGGGCGCCTGCTCAATCCCGAGGTGATCGCCGGAACTGCCCGATGACTGCCACGGAATGCGGATCTTGAAGCGTACCAGCAAACCGATCATTGACAGGGCCGGTACCGGCAAGCCGGTGCCGATCCACGGCCCCGAGGATTTCGCCGCCATGCGGCGCGCCGGCCGGCTGGCCGCCGAAACCCTCGACCATGTGACGCCCTTCGTTCGCCCGGGCGTGACCACCGGCGAACTCGACCGCATCATCGACGCCTTCATGCGCGAGCACGGCGGGGTGCCGGCGACCCTCGGCTATCGCGGATATCCCAAGAGCTGCTGCATCTCCGTCAACCATGTGGTCAACCACGGCATCCCCAGCGACGACAAGCCGCTGCGCGAGGGCGACATCGTCAATATCGACGTCACCGTCATCCTCGATGGCTGGTACGGTGATACCAGCCGCATGTTCCTGGTCGGCGAACGGGTGCCGGTGAAGGCCCGCAGGCTGGTCGAGGTCACCTATGACGCGATGTGGGCGGGGATCCGCGCGGTCCGCCCCGGCGCCACCCTCGGCGATGTCGGCCATGCCATCCAGACGGTGGCGGAGAGGAACCGCTTCTCGGTGGTCCGCGACTTCGTCGGCCACGGCCTCGGCCGGGTCTTCCACGACGCACCGGAGGTGCGCCATTACGGACGCCCCGGCGAGGGCCTGGTGCTGGCCCCCGGCATGCTGTTCACCATCGAGCCGATGATCAATGCCGGCCGCGCCGAGGTGAAGATTCTCGCCGACGGCTGGACCACGGTCACCCGCGACCGCTCGCTCTCGGCCCAGTTCGAGCACACCGTCGGGGTCACCGAGGAGGGGGTCGAGGTCTTCACCCTGTCGCCGAAGGGCTGGCACAAGCCGCCCTACGACTGACCCACCAGGCGGGTGAACAGATCGAGATCGACATTGCCGCCGGAAAGCACGAGACCGACCCGGCGTCCCTGCATCCGTTCGCGTTCGCTCAGCAGGGCGGCCAGCGTCGCCGCCCCGGCGCCCTCGGCGAGATTGTGGGTGTCGGTGTAGTAATGGCGCATGGCCGCCGCGATCTCCTCGTCCCCGACCGTGACGATGCGCTCCAGACCGCGCTGCATGATGGCCAGCGCCTCGGGATCGGGCACCCGCACCGCCATGCCGTCGGCGATGGTGTCGGCGCTCTCGGTGGGTACCGGTCGCCCGGCCTCCAGTGAGCGCGCATAACAGGCGGCGGCGGCCGCCACCACGCCGATGATGCGGGTGCGCAGGCCCAGAAGATCGCGCACCGCGATCAGGCCGCAGACCCCCGATCCCAGACCGATCGGCGCGTAGACCGCATCGAGACCGGGAACCCCGGTGAGCAGTTCCCGGGCGTAGGTCGCCACCCCGCGCACCAGATCGACATGGAAGGAAGGGGCCAGCATCAGGCCGCGCTCGCGGGCGAGACGCTCGGCGGTCTGCCGCGCGGCGTCGAAATCGCGCCCCGATTCCACCAGCTCGGCACCGAGCGCGCGCATCGCCGCGTTCTTCTCGCGACTGTTGCCCCGGGGCACGACGATGGTCACCGGCACGCCGTAGTGACGGCCGGCGAAGGCCAGGCTCTGGCCGTGATTGCCGCGGGTGGCGGTGACCAGCCCCTGCGACAAGCCGCCGCGCGCCGCGAGACCGGCCATGAACACGAGCCCGCCCCGCACCTTGAAGGCGCCGACCGGCGTGTGGTTCTCGTGCTTGACCCAGACCTCGGTGCCGCAGCGCTCGGCCAGAAGCGGCCAAGCGTACTGGGGCGTGGGCTTCAGGACCTGGTAGACGGTCCGGGCCGCGTCCTCGAGCGCGCTTCGATCGAACATCCGATTCCTCCCGGCCGTGGTACGCCAGTCTCGCGAGCCCGCAGGCGGCCGGTCCGCTCGTGACGCGCATCGCAGTGTCGCCCTGACCGGTGGACAGGGCGTTGCCCCGACGCTAAACGATCGGCCGGCCGGAGGCCACATCCGACCGCATCGATGCTCACGACGTGCTCACGACGAATGTGCGACCCGGCATCTCCCGCCGCCGGGCAGTGAAAGGGGTAGAGGCACATGTCCGGTCTCGAATGGTTTCTCTATGTTCTCGTGCTCGCCTGCGGTGGCGCCGGTGTCGCCTACGGCATCATCACCCGCAAGCTGGTGCTCTCCCTGCCCCCGGGCAACGAGCGCATGCAGGAAATCTCGGCCGCCATCCAGGAGGGGGCCACCGCATATCTGAACCGCCAGTACATGACCATCGCGGCGGTCGGTTTCGTGGTCTTTCTCCTCCTCACCTACTTTCTCGGCATCCCGGTCGGCATCGGCTACCTGATCGGCGCCTGCTGCTCGGCGGCGGCCGGCTACATCGGCATGAAC
>CAYYZI010000021.1:0-14524 GCA_964475675.1 uncultured Geminicoccaceae bacterium | reverse complement strand
GTGAAGAAGCGGAAGCGGGCCAGCGCATAGGCGGCCGGCACCCCCAGCAGCAGGGCGATGGTCACCGCCGAAAGGGAGATGATCGAGCTGTTGGCCAACGCATTGTAGGCCTCGGGGGTGCTGAGCTGCAGCCGCCAGTTGTCGAGGGTCGGGGTGAAATCCAAAAAGGGCATGCCGAGGCCGGTGACGGTGAAGGTCTCGACCGGGCGGCGCAGGCTGTTGGACACCGCCCAGTAGAGCGGAAAGAAGAAGAACAGCACCACCAGCAGTGCCACCAGCGACCAGAAGGCATCGGCGAAGCGCGAACGTCCGATCATCGCGGCACCCCTATTCGTAGCTCGTGCGCAGGCGGCGGAAGAACAGCGTGACGATCACCATGACCGCGATCAGCAGCAGAAAGGCCAGCGCCGAGGCGTAGCCGAAATCATTCATCTTGAAGCCGCGATTGAAGGCCAGATAGCTGTAGGACTGGGTGGCGATGCCCGGCCCGCCCTTGGTCAAGGTGGCGATGATGTCGAACAGCTTGACCGCCTCGGCGAAGCGCAGCAGCAGCACGATCACGATCACCGGTTTGAGGATGGGCAGGATCACGTAGCGCCAGATCTCCCATTGGGAGTTGGTGTCCAGCATCGCGGTTTCGATCATTTCCTGGGGGATGCCCTGCAATGCCGCGAGAAACACCAGGAAGCAGAAGGGCGTCCACTGCCAGAGATCGACGATGATGATCGAGACCAGCGCCCAGTCGGGATCCGACAGCCAGGGAATGCCGGTCCAGGAAAGCGGGCCGCCGAGTTCGTAGAAGATGGTGAAGAACAGATAGCCCACCGCCACCGGAGTGGCGAAAATGGGCAGAATCATCACCGAGCGCATGAAGCCGCGGGCATAGAGGCGGCGATTGAACAGCCAGGCGAGAGCGAGGCCGAGCAGGATCTCGGTGCCGACCGCGACCACGGTGAAGATCACCGTCACCCGCACCGCTTCCTTGACCTCGTCGTCGCGAAACGCGCGCAGATAGTTCTCGAAGCTGTTCCAGGTGAAGCTGGTCGACAGCTCGCGGATCACCTTGGTGCGGGTCCGTGGCGTGCCGTCGGGTTTCAGGACCGGCGTGCCGTCGGGTTTGAGCACCGGCACCTTCTCGCGGCCGGTGATCACCACCTTGCGCTCGACCTTGTGGAGGCTGAGATAGAGCGAGTAGCCGAGCGGGAAGATCGTGAAGGAGAGCACCCACACCACCGCCGGCAGCAGGAACAGGAACTTGATGCGTGCAGTCCAGCGGATCATGCTCGGGGCACCGCGCAGGAAGCTCCGAAAACCGGCGCTCGGGCCGGCAGGGCAGGCGGATGGCGGCGAGAAACAGGCCGGAAAGGGACCGGGCCGGCCGCGGCGCGGCCCGGTCCGCGCATCCGGTCAGCCTTCGAAGCCAATGGCTTCCTGGTACTGCTTGAGGATCCTGTCGCGGCCGAGGCGATCGGTGATCTCCTCCCAGACCTTGGCGGTGTCGTCGAGCGCTTCCTTGGCGCTCTTCTTGCCGCTCATCGCCGCCGACAGGTTCTTGTCCATGATGTCCCAGTATTCGGGCGTACCCTCGATACGCAGATATGGAAGCATGGTCGAGGCCGTGAAGTTTTCGTAATAGGCCTTCAGATAATCCTGCACGTCGTTGGGATCCCAGCCGGCCTTGACGTAATCCTCGAGCTTGGCTTCGCCTACCGGCTCCAGGAACTGGTACTTGAAGCCCGGATCGACGCCGGTCCAGCCATTGTTCGCGTTCCAGATGGACACCGGCTTGATGGCCATCAGCGAAAGGAACGAGTAGGCGGCTTCCGGATTGGAGGAGAATGCGGAGATCACGCCGTGCCAGGAGCCGCCGGTGGTGTTGCCGACCGGCTGCGGGTTGTCGGTCTCCACCCACTGCCGCTTTTCCATGTCCCAGTACCTGTCCGAGCCGGGCAGCACGGAGGCGGCGCAATTGCCCTTGATCTTGCTGCGCGAGGTGTCTTGGCACAGCGAGCCGACATCGCCCCAGCTGAAGACGAACACGCTCTTGCCGCGCAGGAAATAGTCCCAGGCCTCACCCAGCGACCAGCTGATCTGCGCCGAGGGTCCGGTCTTGGCCAGCTCCTGCAGGAACTCGAGCGCCGCTACATGACCCGGGCTGTTGATCAGCGGCTTCATGTCGGTGGGATCGAACCAGTAGACGCGGTGGTAGCGATCCAGCTTTTCCCCCGGGGTGATGGCGAAGGGCGCCGACAGGGACTGGAAGTGGTAGAGGCCCTGCTCGCCGACCTTGAGATGGAGCACGATGCCGCTGTCGGGATCGGGATCGTTGGCGTCGAAATTCTTGCCGTCGAAGAAGCGGGCGATGTCCAGGAGCTGCTGCCAGGTCCTGGGCGGCACCGGCATGTCGTAGCCGACTTCCTTCTTGAACGCGGCCTGCCATTTCGGGTCGTTGAGCACGTCGCGCCGGTAGTACAGTACCTGGCCGTCGGCATCGTTGAGGGTGCCGTAGCCGACCCCCTTCCAGGTGTAGAGGGTGCGCAGCGAGTCCGGCATGGAATCGTACGTCCATTTCGGAAAATCGCCGCTCGCCATGTAGTCGTCGATGGGCAGGATGTAGTTGCCGGAGACCAGATCGCCGTAGAAGAAGGCGGCGACGACGACCGCATCGTAGAGGCCGGTGCCCTGCCGCAGATCGAGCATCATCCTGGCGTAGAGATCGGTGATCGGCACCAGCGCCACGTCGAGCTTGCCGCCGCTCAGCTCCTCCCAGACCGGGCGGAAGGCCATGATCGGGCCGGAAATGCCGCCCTTGGGCCCGGAATCGAGGGTGAGAATGGTGATGTTGGCGCCTTCGAAGGGCTTCTGGTCGGGACCGAACAGGGCGCCGAGCTCGTCGCGCGAGGTCTCGATCACCGCATTGTCGTAATCCGGCCCCAGCTTCAGCAGCACCGAGCCGTCATCGCGCCACTCGACATACTGGCCGGCGACGGCGCTGCCCGCGAGAAGGGCCATGATCGCCGCTCCACCGAGCCATGTTCGAAGAGATCGCATGCCATACCTCCCTGGTTTTTCGGGCACGTTTCTGCTGCGTGCCAACGGGGCGGCATTATGCGCGACACGGTTGCAAAATCAAACACTCTCGGGCGGCGATCTCAAAGCCCGGCGGGGCCCTTTTTCAGCCGCATGACGGTGGCGATGATCTCCGCCACCGCCTCGTAATGGGCCTGGGGAATGAATTTTCCGATCTCGCTGCTGCCGTGCAGCAGGCGGGCGAGGGGCGGGTTCTCGACGATCGGCACGCCGTGCTCGCGGGCGATCTCGCGGATCTTCAGCGCCACCAGATCGGTGCCCTTGGCCAGCACCTTGGGGGCCGGCGTCTCCTCGGGCACGTAGCGCAGGGCCACCGCGTAATGGGTCGGGTTGGTGATCACCACCGTGCTCTGCGGCACCTCGGCCATCATCCGCCGCCGGGCGCGCTCCATGCGCAGTGCCCGCAGCCGCTGGCGGATCATCGGATCGCCCTCGGTTTCCTTGTGTTCGTCCTTGAGCTCCTGACGCGTCATGCGCATTTCGCGCATGTAGCTGGCGCGTTGCCAGGCATAGTCGGCGGCGGCGATGATCATCACGGCGATGGTCATGGCCAGCAGCAGGCGCAGCGAGAGGGTGGCCAGATAGGCCATCGAGGAGATCAGCGGCAGCTCCGGCACGGTCTCGAGGCGGCCCATCTCGGGCACCAGCACCACCGCGGCGGCGAGGCCGGCGAAGGCGATCTTGGCAATGCTCTTGATCAGCTCGGCCAGGCCCTTGAGCGAGAAGATCCGTGACAGGCCGCGCGCCAGCGAAATCCGTTCCAGCTTGGGAGCGAAGGCCTTGCCGTTCCAGACGATCGCGTTCTGCACCGCCGAGGCCAGCACCGCCGCTACCGTCATCGCTCCGACCGGGACCATCACCAGCAGCAGGCCGGCGCGCAACGCGTGGCCGATCGCCGAAGAGAGCGGCGACTGCTCGGGGCCGACATCGCGCACCGCCTCGAAGGGCGTCCGCAACAGCTGCTCGAGCGGCGCCACCCCGTAACGGCTGCCGACGCCGAACACCAGCAGCCCGGCCGCGAACAGGAACAGGCTGGAGATCTCGCGGGAACTCGGGACCTGACCGCGCTCGCGGGCCTGATCGAGTCGCCGTTGCGTCGGTTGTTCGGTCTTTTCGCCCTGTTCCTTGCGTTCCTCGGCCATCGCTGGCGCTCAGCCGGCGAAGGGGGCGATGCTGGCTTGCATGCCCTCGAGGAACACCCGGCCACCGGCGGCGAAGCCCACCAGCAACGCACCGATGGCGGCCAGAACCTGCAGCGGCATGGCGATGAAGAACACCTGGATGCCGGGTACCAGGCGGGAAAAGAAGCCGAAGGTCAGATTGATCACCGTGGTCACCAGGATCACCGGCGCCGCGATCCGGACCGCCGCCACGAACAGGTCGGTCGAGGCCCGCACCAGCAGATTGGCGAAATCGGCCGCCGGATAGGAGGTCAGCTGGGGGGTGACGGCGAAGCTCTGGGCGAGACCCGCCAGCAGATAGTGATGGCCGTCGACCACCAGCAGCAGGGTGAGGCCGGCGGTGGTCAGGAAATTGCTGGTAATCGCACTCTGCGCCCCCTCGTGGGGATCGAAGAAGGCGGCGGCGGCCAGCGCCGACTGGAGGGCGATGATGGTGCCGGCGAGGTTCATGGCCGCCAGAGCGAAGCGCGCGGCGAGACCGAGGGCGGCGCCGATCAGCAGCTCCTGCAGCAGCGCCAGCAGCAGCATCGCATCGTTCAGGGGCCGGGCCAGCTCCACCCCTACCGCCGGCACCAGCACGAGGGTGATGGCCAGGGCCATGGCGAGACGGATGCGGGGCGAGACGAAGGCCTCGCCGAAGGCCGGCAGGACCATGATGCAGCCGCCCACCCGGGCGAACACCAGGGCCGCCGCTGTCAGCTCCAGCACCAGCGCATCGGCCAGCATGCCGCTCAGCCGAGCCCCAGCGTGCCGATGCGGTTGTAGAGGCGCTCGCCGAAGCCCTGCAGGGTGGCCCACATGAAGGGCAGGGAAAAGGCCAGGGCGGCGAAGATGGCGGCCATCTTCGGCACCAGGGTGAGGGTCAGTTCCTGGATCTGGGTGAGGGCCTGCACGAGCGACACGGCAAGGCCCACGATCAGCGCCGCCAGCAGCGGCGGCCCGCCGATCATCATGGCCACCCAGATGGTTTCGCGGGCGAGGTCGAACACGGTTTCGGCAGTCATCACAATCCTCGACTGGTGGCCGGGCAATCCTCGACGGATGGCCGGCCTGCCGGGCGGGGCGGGCAGGGCCGCGCCGCCGCGCCGGGTCCGGCCGCCCGCTGCCGTGTTGCTCGGCGGCGGGGTACCTGTCGCCCCGCCGTCGGCTCAGATCGGCATGCGCATGATTTCCTGATAGGCGGCCACCACCCGGTCGCGGATGGCGGTCACCTCCTTGAGGGTCATCTCGGCGGCGGTCACCGCTTCCACCACGCTCTGCACATCGGCCTTGCCGACGAGCCCTTGGCTGGAGACGGTCTCGCCGGCGCGCAGGGCGGCTTCGGCGCTGGCCAGCTGGGTCCTGAGGAAGGCGGCGAAGCTGGAGCCGCCGGCGGCCTCGGCGACGGCGCCCCGGCCGGCCTGGCCGAGAGGCGAGCCGGCGGCGCCGGCCAGCAGTTTGGCGACGGAAAGATCGGTCATGGCGGTCTCGTCTCCTCGGTCGGGTGCCGCGTTCAGCGGAGCAGATCGATGGTCCGCTGCAGCATGTTGCGGGCCGAGCTCAGCACGCTGAGATTGGCCTCGTAGGAGCGCTGTGCCTCGCGCATGTCCATCAGCTCGACCAGCGGATTGACGTTCGGAAACTTGACGTAGCCCCGTTCGTCGGCGGCCGGATGCTGGGGCAGGTAGCGCAGGGTGAAATCCGAGCGGTCGACATCGTAGCGGCGGATGGTGACGAGTTCGGCACCGGTGGCGCGGTCGAGTTCGCTGGTGAAGGAGACGATCTTGCGTCGGTAGGGATCGCCGCCCGGTGTCGAGGCGGTGGCCTGGGCATTGGCCAGGTTCTCGGCCACCACCCGCAGGCGGGAGGCCTGGACCCGCATTCCGGAAGCCGCGACGGTCAGCGAATTTTCGAGTTCCATGGCCGGTCTCTCCTATGGTCGGGCTGTGCACTCCGTGCCGCCTCAGCGGGGACTGCCGACGGCGGTTTCGAACATCGCCCGGAACTTGCGAAAGAGACTCGTGGCGAGGGCATAGTCGCGCTCGGTGGCCGCCAGCTTCTCGACCTGTTCGGCCAGGGTCACCGCATTGCCGTCGGGGGCCACGTCCTCGGAGCGGATGACCCGCGCTTCGGCCGTGATCCGCAGCGGGGCGCCCCCCAGATGGCGGGGATCGGTGCGCTGCAGGACCTCCGGGCCGGTGCCCGCGAGGCGGCGGGCGAGCAGCCGTTCGAAGCTGGCCTTGTCGAGATCGCGCGCCGCATAGCCCGGAGTGTCGGCATTCGCCACGTTCTGGGCCAGCAGGTTGAAGCGCGCGCCGAGCCAGCGTTGCCTGGCGGAGAGGAGGGCGAAGAGCGAATTGGTCTGCATCGGGGCTCCCGGCGCTCGGATCTGCGACTGTGTCCTCGGTTGCAGCTTTACCGCAGCAGAGTTAACAACCCCTTAAGAGATCGGCGTTAGGCTGCTGCGCGAACCGTAGCGGAGAAACCGATGCTCTATCTCACACGCAAGGCGGGCCAGGCGGTGATCATCAACAACACGATCGAGGTCCGGGTGGTCGAAGTGCGGGGGCGCAGCGTCAAGCTGGGCTTCGCCTTTCCGGCCAGTGCCTCGGTGCTGCGCGAGGAAGTCTACCGCCAGATCGAGGCCGAGAACGCGGCTGCCGCCACCACCGCGCGCAGGCTGTCGCATCTGGTTGGCCATGTCGCCGAACGCTCGCCGAGCGAGGCGGAGAGCTGAGAGGCAGCGGATGACGGAGACCGGCAGCGACCGGCAGGACGGGCAGGGGGCAACGGCGGACGGCCCGCGCGAGCCGCCGGTGGCCATCGTCATGGGCAGCCGCAGCGACTGGCAGACCATGGAGGCCGCGGCCCGGACGCTGACCGCGCTGGAAGTCGAGCATCGGGTGCGCATCGTCAGCGCCCATCGCACCCCGGAACGGCTGTTCGCCTTCGCCCGGGGGGCCAGCGCCGCCGGCATCCGGGTGATCATCGCCGGAGCCGGAGGTGCTGCGCATCTGCCCGGCATGATCGCTTCGCTCACCCCATTGCCGGTACTCGGGGTGCCGGTGGAGAGCCGGGTTCTGCGGGGCGTGGACAGCCTTCTTTCGATCGTCCAGATGCCGGCCGGGGTGCCGGTCGGGACATTGGCCATCGGTACCGCCGGGGCCACCAATGCGGCCCTGCTGGCCGCCGCCATCCTGGCTCTCGAGGACGAAGGGCTGGCCGCCCGCTACGCCGCCTGGCGGGAACGGCAGACGGCCGGGGTCGCCGAAAGTCCGCAGGCTCGGGGCTGAACGATGGGCCTCCCGCCGGGCGCGGTGATCGGCATTCTGGGCGGCGGCCAGCTCGGCCGGATGACGGCCATGGCCGCCGCCCGGCTCGGCTATCACTGCCACATCTTCTGTCCCGAGGCCGAGGCACCCGCGGCCGAGGTGTCCCGGGCCGCCACCGTCGCCGCTTATGACGATCTCGCCGCACTCGACGGCTTCGCCGGCAGCGTCGATGTAGTGACCCTGGAATTCGAGAACGTGCCGCGCGAGGCCGTCGCCCGGCTCGCCGGCAAGGTGCCGGTGCGGCCGTCCGCCGAGGTGCTCGCCATCACCCAGGACCGGCTCGCCGAAAAGCGTTTCCTGTCGGCGCTGGGGGTGCCGGTCGCCGGTTTCCACGCCATCGAGGATGAGGCCGACATCGCCGCCGCCCGCCAGGCCTGTGGCGGCCGCTGCATCCTGAAATCGCGGCGCTTCGGCTATGACGGCAAGGGGCAGGTGATGGTCGGCCCGGAGCTGCCCGTCGCCGAGGCTTGGCGCCTGCTCGGGCGGGTCCCGGCGATCGCCGAGGCGGTGGTCGATTTCCGGCTCGAGATCTCGGTGCTGACGGCGCGCGCCGCCGACGGCCGCATGGCCAGCTACGAGCCGGCGGCCAACCGTCACGAGGGCGGCATTCTCCGGGTCAGCACGGTGCCGGCGCCGATCTCCCCGGCGCTCGCGGCCGAGGCGGTGCGGCTCGCCGAACGCATCGCCGCGGCCCTCGATCTGGTCGGCCTGCTGGCGGTCGAGATGTTCGTCGCCGGCGATGGTCGGCTGCTGGTCAACGAGCTCGCGCCACGGCCGCACAATTCCGCCCACTGGACGCTGGACGCGGCCGAGACCAGCCAGTTCGAGCAGCATGTACGGGCGGTCTGCGGGCTGCCGCTGGGACGCACCGTCCGCTTCGCCGATGCGGTGATGACCAATCTGATCGGGGATGAGGTGGAACGGGCGAGGGCCTGCCTCGAGCAGCCCGGGATGCGCCTTCATCTCTACGGCAAGGCGGAGGTCCGGCCGGGCCGCAAGATGGGGCATGTCACCCGCCTGCTGCCGCTTTCCTCGGGCTAGGGCGGGGCGGAGAGAGCATCGTCAGGCGATGATGTCCGGCAGGCGCATGCGCTCGAGGGCGGAGATGCGGTCCTTGAGCGCCAGCTTCTGTTTCTTCAGCCGCTGCATCTCCACCTGATCGGCGAAGCCCTCCCTAAGCAGCTGCGCGATGCGGGAATCCAGTGCCCGGTGGGCGGCACGCAAGGCGGCCAGGCGCATTTCGATCTCCTGAGGCGGACAAGGCTCGTTCATCCCGGGACCCTTTGCGCTATACCGTGAGGCGGGTGGCGGATGGAACAAGTCTAGCGGAACCACGCGCCCAATGCAGCCTCCACATCTCGACCGGCAGGCATGCGATCAAGGGGAGAAGTGCGAGCCATGCGCATCGGTATCCTGACCAGCGGCGGTGACTGCGCCGGCCTCAACGCGGTGATCCGTGCCGTCGTGCTGCGCGCGGTGCGGGGCTACGGCTTCGAGGTCTACGGCATCCACGAGGCGACCCATGGCCTGCTGCAGCGGCCCGTCGCCGCCACCGCGCTGACGCCGGAAAGCGTCAAGGGCATTCTCTATCAGGGCGGTACCATCCTGCGGACCACCAACCGCGGCAATCCCTTCGCCTATCCCCAGCCCGACGGCCGCCTGCTCGACCGCTCCGAGGAAGTGATCGAGGGCTACCGCATGCTGGAGCTCGACGCTCTGATCGGGGTCGGCGGCGATGGCAGCCTCGCCATCCTGCGCCGCCTCGCCGAACAGGGCGGCTGGAACCTGATCGGCGTGCCCAAGACCATCGACAACGACCTCGGCCATACCGAACGGGCGGTGGGCTTCAGCACCGCGGTGGTGGTGGCCACCGAAGCCCTCGACCGGCTGCATGTGACGGCGGCCAGCCACAACCGGGTGATGGTGCTGGAGGTGATGGGTCGGGATGCGGGGCATATCGCGCTGACCGCGGGGCTGGCCGGCGGTGCCGATGTCATCCTCATCCCCGAAATCCCTTACGACATGGCCAAGGTCTGCGCCAAGGTCGAGGAACGGCGCCGCATGGGCCGCAATTTCAGCCTCATCGTGGTGGCCGAATCGGTGCGCTCCACCAGCGGCGAAGTGGCGACCTATGTCGACGCCCACGGCCAGTCCCGCTACGGTGGCATCGGCCGGGTGATCGCCGACGAGGTGGCCCGCCATACCGGCGCCGAGACCCGGGTGACGATCCTCGGCCATGTCCAGCGAGGAGGTTCGCCGGCACCTCTCGACCGGCTGCTCGGCTCGGCGTTCGGGGTGGCGGCGGTGGATCTCGCCGCTGCCGGGCGTTTCGACCGCATGGTGGCGTGGCAGAACCGGCGGGTGGTCGATGTGCCGCTGGCCGAGGCCTGCGCCGGCTTTCGGGCGGTCGATCCCAACGATGCCCTTGTGCACACGGCACGGGGGCTCGGCATCTCCTTCGGGGACTGAGCATTGCGACTGGTAGCCGATATCGGGGGAACCAACGCCCGCTTCGCGCTCAGCCCGCGCGGCGGGGTGGTCGAGGATCTGCGGGTGCTGGCGGTGCGCGACTTCGCCAGCCCGGCCGCCGCCATTCGCACCTATCTGGGCGATCGTCGGGTGACCAGTGCAGTGCTGGCGGTGGCCACCCCGGTCGAGGACGACGAGGTGGTGTTCACCAACAGTCCCTGGCGTTTCTCCCAGAAGGCGCTGCGCGCCGAGCTGAAGCTCGAGCGGCTGCTGGTGATCAACGACATGGTGGCCCATGCCGCCATGCTGCCGCATCTGGCGGCCGGGGATCTCCGGCCGATCCTGCGCAACGGCGCGCGCGGCGACCGGCCGGCGGCGGTGATCGCGCCGGGAACCGGCCTCGGCATCGCCATGCTGGTCCCCTGCGGGGCACGGCCGCTGCCCCTGCCGAGCGAGGGCGGGCATTGCTCGTTCGCGCCCGCCGACGCCCGCGAGCGGGCGCTGCTGGCGCTGCTGGAGAAGGATCGGGAGCATGTGTCCTTCGAGCGCTTCGTGTCGGGACCGGGGTTGCTGCTGCTGGCGCAGGGATTGGCCGAACTGGACGGGCGGAGCTGCCCGGCGAAGACGCCGCCCGAGGTGACGGCCCTGGCGCGGCGCGCAGGCTGCCCCCACTGCGGTGAGGCGGTGCGGCTGTTTTCCGCCCTGCTGGGGGCGTTCGCCGGGGACATCGCCCTGACGCTGGGAGCCCGCGGCGGCATCTATCTCTCGGGCGGGCTGCTGCTGGCTCTGGATACGCTGTTCGACCGCGAGGCCTTTGCCGAGCGGTTCCGGGCCAAGGGCCGTCTTGCCTGGTATCTCGAACGGATCCCGGTGCGCCAGGTCACGCGTGCCGACACCGGTCTTCTCGGCGCCACATGGTACGCGGTCGAGGAGCAGGCCATCACGCCACCGTGAAGGCCCGCGGATGGTCCGTGGAACCGGGCGGAACGCGCACAGGTAGCCATCCTGGGATTGCTTATCAACTGTTTTTTTCTGGAAACAGAGGGGGCGCCGCGCTAAGTTCAGTAGTCGATGGGTGCAAATGGGAGGTCAATCAGCGATGCCCCTGCAGGATCACGTCGAGTCTCTCCGCGCCAAGCACGCACATCTCGAGGAACTCATCGACCAGGAAATGCATCGACCCCTGCCCGACCAGGCCCGGCTCTCCCGCCTGAAGAAGGAAAAGCTGCGGATCAAGGAGCAGATCGAGCGCCTCGCACGACAGACCTCGACACTCGACGCTGTTCCGCAGAGCAACATCGCCTGAACCCCGGCTCTTTCGCCGGTTGCGGCCGCGCCCGGCATTCATGACTGCCCGCGGGCGCCGAGCAGGCCGCGCGCCGCCAGATTGTGCATCAGCGCGCGACTGCCGAAGGTCCAGGGCGGAATGCGATCGCAATGCGCCACGCGGTTGGCCAGACCGCCCAGCTCGGGGGCACTGATGACCACCAGATCGCCGACATGGTGGGTGAAGCCCTGACCCGGTCGGTCGCGGTCCTGGGTGGGCGCGAACATGGTGCCGCAAAAGAGCGCGAAGCCATCCGGATACTGATGGGTGGTGCTCGCGGTCTGGGCCAGGAGCTCGCTCGGATCGCGGCTGATCTCGCGCATCGAGCTCACCGCCGAAAGGCGGAAGCCATCCTCGCCCGCGACCTCCAGACGGATCTCCAGCCGGCGCACCTCGTCGAGGCCGAAGCCCTCGTCGAACAGGCGCAGGAAAGGGCCGATGGCACATGAGGCGTTGTTGTCCTTGGCGCGTCCGAGGAGCAACGCGCTGCGGCCCTCGAAATCCCGCAGATTGACGTCGTTGCCGAGGGTAGCGGCGCGGGCGCGACCTCTCGAATCGGCGACCAGCACCAGCTCGGGCTCCGGATTGTTCCAGACCGACCGGGGATGGATGCCGACCAAGGAGCCGTGACCGACCGCCGACATCGGCTGTGCCTTGGTGAAGATCTCGGCATCCGGTCCGATACCGACCTCGAGATACTGCGACCAGGCACCTTCCGCCAGCAGATGCTCCTTGAGGCGCATCGCCTCGGGCGAGCCCGGGCGGATCCCGGAAAGTTCGCCGCCGATCAGCTCCTCGAGACGGCTGCGCACTTCCGCCACCCGGGTCACATCGCCCTGGGCGCGCTCCTCGATCAGCCGCTCCACGAGACTGCGCACGAAGGTCACGCCGGCGGCCTTGATCGCCTGCAGATCGATCGGTGCCAGCAGGAACGGGCGGGAGGGATCGCGGCGATCCCAGCGGGAATTGGCGATCACTTCCTCGAGCGTCGCGATGCGCGCGGCCGGGGCACTGCGGGCACGGGCCACGGCATCCGCTTCCTCGAGCAGATCGCTCATCGTCGGTGCCAGCGGGCTCAGATCCCACAACGCGTCCTCGCGCACCGCGACGACCGCCGGTCCGGGGACCGGCCCCGGCAGCCACGCCCGGCCGACCAGCGTCGCCTCGGGCGCATCCTCGGGCAGGGCGCGCGTCTCGTCGAAGGTGATGGCCATCGCTGGTTCCTCCCCGTCGCGGCGCCCGTTGGCGGGCAAGGGTCGCGGGCGCTGCCGGCGCTATCGCATGGCTGTGCCGTGACCGCAAGCGGCGAGCGGGTGAGCGGCGCGGGGCGGCAGCCGCGGCGAGTTGACAGCCTCCCTGCGGCCCGCGCATGTTCCGTCGGGAAATGCCATCGGAGGAGAGGAACCGGAAAATGGGTCGGAAATCAGTACCTTTGCCGTTCGCTGCGCTGACCCGGCGACGCCTGCTGGGCGGGGTGGGGGCCGCGGCCGTGGCGGTCGGTGTCCTGCCGCGGATGGCCATGGCGCAGAGCAAGGTGGTCAATGTCTACAACTGGGACACCTATATCGGCGAGACCACGCTCGAGGACTTCACCGCCGAGACCGGCATTCAGGTCCGCTACGATCTGTTCGCCAGCAACGACGAGCTGTTCGCCAAGCTGCGCCAGGGCAATCCCGGCTATGACGTGATCTTCCCCTCGAACGACTATGTCGAGCGGATGATCGTCGCAGGCATGCTGGAAAAGCTGGATCACAGCAGGATCCCCAACATGCAGCATATCGATCCGGCCTTCGCCGATCCCGCCTTCGATCCGGGGCGCCAGTACAGCATGCCCTACATGTGGGGCACGATCGGCATCGGCTATCGCAAATCGGTGGCCTCGCCCGGGAGCTGGGGCGACATCCTCGATTCGGCGGAGTATTCGGGCCGGATCTCGCTCCTGAACGATACCAGCATCATCCAGGTGGCGCTCAAATACCTGGGCTATTCGGCCAACTCGCGCAGCAAGAAGGAGATCGACGAGGCGGCCGATCTGCTGATTCGCGCCAAGCCGCACATCAAGGCCTTCGCGCCGGATACCGGGCAGGACCTGCTGCTGTCCGGCGAAGTCGATCTGGCCATGGAATGGAACGGCGACATCCTCCAGGTGATGGAGGAGGACGACGATCTCTCCTACGTGGTGCCCAAGGAGGGCGGCCTGCTGTGGGAGGACACCATGTGCATTCCCAAGGATGCGCCCAATCCGGACAATGCACACGCCTTCATCAACTATATCCTCACCCCGCAGGTCCACGCCTCGATCGCGACTTTCATCAAGTATGCCTGTCCGATCAAGTCGGCTCTCCAGTACATCCCCAAGGAGGACCGCGAGAACCCGGCGATCTATCCGCCGCGCGAGGTGATCGAGCGCAGCGAGGTCTCGATCTACCAGGGCGAGGAGATCGAGAGCCTCTACGAGCAGGCCCTCACGCGGGTGCTGGCCGCCTGACGGTCGGGCGTCGCGAGCTTGCGCCGAAACGAAGCGGGCCCCGCAAGGGGCCCGCTTTCCCTGTCTGCCGCATGATCCGGAGACGCGTTACTCGAGGGAGATCTCGACGCGCCGGCTCTGGGGCTCGCGAACACCGTCGGGAGTGGGCACCCGCGGCCTCGTCTCGCCATACCATTTGAGTTCCATGGCGGTGTCCGGCACGCCCAGCTCCGCCAGCACCTTGGCGACGGCACGGGCACGACGCTCCGACAGCTTGAGATTGTAGGCGGCGGGACCGGAGCGGTCGGCATGACCGGCGAGGATCAGTCGCGTTGCCTTGCCCGCCTTGTAGTCTTCGGCCACCTGGCTGATGATCTTGCGCGCCACCGGCGTGATCTCGGCGCGATCCCAGGCGAAGAAGACGATGTAGACATTCTCGATGCCGCTGGCCAGGGCGTCGTCCACCGCAGCCATCGCCGTCATGAAGCGCGCCTTGCACTCCTCGGCCCGCGCCGAGCCGTACTCCGCACCTTCCAGCCAGCAGTCGAAGGCGGTCTGGGCTCGACCCGCGGCAATGGGCGCGAGACGCCGGGCATCGCGGTCGAAGGCGTCCATCAGGCGTGCCCGGGCCGCGGCCAGCTCTTCGGCTGCGGCGTCGTCGAGCTTGCGCAGGGCCACC
>CAYYZI010000020.1:0-14706 GCA_964475675.1 uncultured Geminicoccaceae bacterium | reverse complement strand
GTAAGCGGCGATGCCCGAGACCATCCGTTTTCTGCTCGACGGGCGCGAGGTCGAGGCCCGGCCGGGCGAGACCATCTGGCAGGTGGCGGCGCGCGAGGGCACCGAGATCCCCCATCTCTGCTGGTTGCCGGAGCCCGGCTACCGGACCGATGGCAACTGCCGTGCCTGCATGGTGGAGATCGAGGGCGAGCGGACCTTGGCCGCCTCCTGCATCCGCCAGCCGAGCCCCGGGATGGTGGTCCATTCGGCCTCGGCGCGGGCCCGCAAAGCGCGCGAGATGGTGATGGAGCTGCTGCTGGCCGACCAGCCGCCGCGCGCCGATGCTCATGACCCGGGCTCGCGTCTGTGGCAGTGGGCGGAGCGGATCGGGGTGACCGAAAGCCGCTTTCCGGCCCGCCCGCAGCCGGCGGCCGACTGGTCGCATCCGGCGATGGCGGTGCAGCTCGACGCCTGCATCCAATGCAATCTCTGCGTACGCGCCTGCCGCGAGGTGCAGGTCAACGACGTGATCGGCATGGCCTGGCGCGGCCACGAGGCGAAGATCGTCTTCGACATGGACGATCCCATGGGCGCCTCGACCTGCGTGGCCTGCGGCGAATGCGTGCAGGCCTGTCCCACCGGTGCCCTGCTGCCGGCCAATGTGGTCGATCGCGAGACCGGCCGCGGCGATCTCGAAGCCGAGCGCGAGGTGCGCAGCGTCTGCCCCTATTGCGGCGTGGGTTGCCAGCTCACCTACCACATCCGCGACGGCCGCATCGCCTGGGTGACCGGGGCGCCGGGGCCGGCCAACGAGAACCGTCTCTGCGTCAAGGGGCGCTTCGGCTTCGATTACGTCCATCACCCGCACCGGCTGAAGATGCCGCTGGTGCGCAAGCCGGGGGTGCCCAAGCGCGCCGATGATGTGGTCGATCCGGCCAATCCCTGGACCCATTTCCGCGAGGCGAGCTGGGAGGAGGCGCTGGAGCTGGCGGCAGCCGGGCTGCGGCGCATCCGCGAGCGCCACGGCAGCGCCGCTCTGGCCGGCTTCGGCTCCGCCAAATGCACCAACGAGGAGGCCTATCTCTTTCAGAAGCTGGTGCGCACCGGCTTCGGCTCCAACCATGTCGATCACTGCACGCGGCTCTGCCACGCCTCCTCGGTGGCGGCCCTGATGGAGGGCATCGGCAGCGGCGCCGTCACCGCACCCTTCACCGAGGCAATGCATGCCGATCTCATCTTCGTCATCGGCGCCAACCCGACCGAGAACCATCCCGTGGCGGCGACCTACTTCAAGCAGGCGGTCCGGCGCGGAACCAGGCTGGTGGTCGCCGATCCGCGCGGCCAGGCCCTCGCCCGGCATGCCACCTGGATGCTGCAGTTCCGCCCGGGCAGCGACGTTGCCCTGCTGAATGCGATGATGCATGTGATCGTCGCCGAGGAGCTGTTCGATGCCCAGTACGTCCAGGCGCGGACCGAGAACTTCGAACGTCTGAAGGCGCATCTGGCCGATTTCGCGCCCGAGAGGATGGAGGATCTCTGCGGCATCCCGGCGGCCACCATCCGCGAGGTGGCGCGTGCCTATGCGCGGGCCGAACGGGCCATCATCTTCTGGGGCATGGGTGTCTCCCAGCATGTGCACGGCACCGACAACTGCCGCTGTCTCATTTCCCTGGCCACCATCTGCGGCCATGTCGGACGTCCCGGCACCGGCCTCCATCCGCTGCGCGGCCAGAACAACGTCCAGGGCGCCTCGGATGCCGGGCTGATCCCCATGGTCTTTCCCGACTATCACGCCACCGGCGAGGATGCCTATCGGGCCCGCCTCGAGGAGCTATGGGGGGCGACGCTCGACCCCGAGCCCGGTCTCACGGTGGTCGAGATCATCAACGGTGCCCGCGAGGGACGGATCCGGGGCATGTACATCATGGGCGAGAACCCGGCGATGTCCGATCCGGACGCCCAGCACGCCCGCGAGGGCCTGGCCCGTCTCGAGCATCTGGTGGTGCAGGACATCTTCCTCACCGAGACGGCCTTCCACGCCGATGTGATTCTGCCCGCCTCGGCCTGGCCGGAAAAGGAAGGGACGGTCACCAACACCAACCGGCAGGTGCAGATGGGCCGCATCGCCCTGCCGCTTCCGGGCGAGGCCCGACCGGACTGGTGGATCACGCAGGAAATCGCCAGGCGGCTCGGCCTCGACTGGGACTATTCGGGCCCGGCCGAGGTGTTCGCCGAGATGAAGCAGGCGATGGCCTCCCTCGACAACATCACCTGGGAGCGCCTCCAGCGCGAGCACAGCGTCACCTACCCCTGTCCGGCGCCCGATCATCCCGGCAAGGGGGTGGTGTTCGAGGAGAGCTTCCCGACCGCCAGCGGCCGTGCGCGGCTGGTGCCGGCGGATGTCGAGCCGCCGGCGGAAACGCCCGACGAGAGCTATCCCATGGTCCTGACCACCGGACGCACGCTGGTGCACTGGCATACCGGGGCCATCACCCGCCATGCCGAGGTCCTCGACAGTCTCGAGCCCACGCCCTTCTGTGCCATGAACCGCCGGGATCTGGAGCGGCTCGGGGTGGTGCCCGGCGCGGAAGTGCGGGTCTCGACCCGGCGCGGCAGCATCACCCTGATGGCGCGGCAGGATCCGGCGGTGCCCGAGGGTCTGGTCTTCATTCCCTTCTGCTACCGCGAGGCGGCGGCCAACATCCTCACCAACCCGCAGCTCGATCCCTGGGGCAAGATCCCGGAATTCAAGTTCTGCGCCTGCCGGGTGGAACCGGCCGAGGCCCAGGTTCCGGCGGAGTGAGCGGGGCGCCCGGAGCCGGCGCCCCGAGGACTAGAGGTTGTAGGCGGTCTCGCCATGCTCGGCATAGTCGAGGCCCTCGAACTCCTCTTCCTGGTCGACCCGAAGGCCGACCGTCGCCCGGCAGAGATGGGCCAGCAGCCAGCTCACCAGCAGCGACCAGCCGAAGGCGACGGCCACACCCGCGGCCTGCGCCAGGAGCTGGGCACCGGGACCCGAGCCCTGGCCGTGGCCGACGCCGCCCAGGCTCTCGGTCATCAGCACCGCCAGGAGCAGACTGCCGAGCACACCGCCCACCCCGTGCACGGCCATGACATCGAGAGAATCGTCGATGCCCAGGCGGCGCTTGATGAAGCCGATCGCCGGATAGCAGAAGAAGGCCGCCAGAATGCCCAGGATCACCGCCCCCATGGGGCCGATGAAGCCGGAGGCCGGGGTTACCGTGGCCAGCCCGGCGATCACCCCGGTGGCGGTGCCGACGAGGCTGGGCTTGCCGTGCTTGATCCATTCGATCAGCAGCCAGACGAAGGCGGCGGTGGCGGCGGCGGTATGGGTCACCAGCAGGGCCATCGCGGCATCGGCGTTGGCGGCCAGGGCGCTGCCGGCGTTGAAGCCGTACCAGCCGACCCACAGCATGGCGGCACCGGCCATGGTCAGCCCCGGGCTGTGGGGCAGCGAAAGCTGGGCGGGAAACCCGCGGCGCGGCCCGAGGACCCGGGCCACGGCCAGGGCCGCGGCACCGGCGGTGGCGTGAACGACGATGCCGCCGGCGAAATCGAGAGTGCCGAAGCTCGCGAGAAAGCCGCCGCCCCAGATCCAGTGGGCCACCGGCGCATAGACCAGGAGCGACCACAGCCCGCTCCACAGCAGCACCGCAGCGAAGCGGATGCGCTCGACATAGGCGCCGATCACCAGAGCCGGGGTGATCACCGCGAAGGTGAGCTGGAACATGAAGAAGAGGCTCTCGGGGATGGTCCCCACCAGCGCGTCGCGGGGCATGCCCAGGAGAAAGACCCGGCCGAGCCCGCCCAGAAGCGGACCATCGCCATCGAAGACGAGACTGTAGCCGACCGCCAGCCACAGGATCGAGACCATGGCGGCGATGGCCAGGCATTGCATCAGCACCGAGAGCAGGTTCTGGGCACGCACCAGACCGCCGTAGAAGAGGGCCAGGGCCGGCACCGTCATGAACAGGACCAGCGCCGTCGCGGTCATCAGCCAAGCCGAATCGCCGCTGTCCGAAACGGTCTGCGCATGCGCCGTTCCCGCCGCCAGGAGCGACGCGAACAGCGCGACGGCGGCAAGGCCGCGTCGCGTGTCAGTGCCGGTCACGCGCTTTCCCCCTCTGTTCCCGACTGTCCTTTCGCCCGGCCCGACGGCCGCCTGCGGCCGATGCCGGTTGCCGGCCATCGCCGACCGAGCAATTTCCGTGCCGGGGGCGGAACGGTGGAAATCCGCGCATTGCGATGCCGGCTGCTGATCAGGAATTGCGCAGGCTGCCCAAGATTTGGGCAGGGAATGGTTCCGGCCCGTCTCTCGAAGGGACGCCGTGCCCGCCCGTTCGCGGGCTCGACAAGGAGCGGGAACGCCCGGTAGGCTCGGACGATGGCACCGAAACAGGACGCAGCGACCGGATCCGAGAGCTCGCCGCACAGCGCGCAGGCGGGCCGTTCGAAGCCGCCGAAAATGCCGAGCGAAGCGCGGCTGTGGCGGCGGGCGCTGTTCTATCTGCAGCGCTTTGCCACCACCCGCGCCCATCTCCGCGAGGTGCTGCTGCGGCGTGCCTTGCGGGAGGCCCGTGCCCTGGAGCTCGATGCCGAGGAGGTGACCGCGCGGGTCGAGCGGGTGGTGGCACGGGCCATGGCGGCGGGACTGGTGGACGATTCCGTCTTCGCCCTCGCCCGCGCGCGCCGGTTGGTCGAACGTGGCTGTTCGCTGCGGACCGTTCGCATGCGCCTGCGGGAGAAGGGTGTCGCCCCGGAGCTGGTGGAGACGGTTCTCGAGGAGCTCGCCGAGGAGTTCGGCGACCCCGCGCTCGAAGCCGCCCGCGCCTTCGCCCGCAGGCGCAGGCTCGGGCCCTGGCGGCCGCCGGAGCAGCGGCAGGCGATGCGCGCGCGGGATCTCGCCGCCTTCGCCCGGGCCGGCTTCGCCTACGATGTCGCCCGCAGGGTCTTGGAGGCCGAAGGGAGCGCCGAGGATCCCGCCTGAGCCGCGGCTCAGACCCGCTCCATCACCCCGGTGACGAAGTCGTATTCGGCTTCCAGCAGGTGCTCGGCGCCCTGGGGTCGCAGGATGCTCGAATAGAGGCCGAAGCTGGAGACCGGGAACGGGCTGGAGCGGAACAGTGCCCGCCGCGCCAGGAAGGTGCCGAAGCGGTCCTGCGGCAGCGGCTCCTTGACCCGGCCCAGCGTCACATGGGGGACGAACTTGCGCCGTTCCGGCGCCAGTCCGACATCGTCCAGCACCCGCTCGATGCGCCGTCGCAGGCGCAGGATCGGTTCGGCTTCCTCGACCCCGGCCCACAGCGTGTGCGGCATACCGCGCGGCGGGAACTGGCCGATCCCCTTGAGCCGCATCTCGAAAGGCGGCAGTGTCACCGAGGCCAGCGCCTCGCCGATCTCGCAGAAGGTGCTGGGATCGACCTCGCCGATGAAGCGCAGGGTCAGGTGGAACTGCTCGGCATAGGTCCAGCGCACGCCGGGCAGGCCGCTGCAGAGGCGATCCAGCTCCTCGGCCACCGGCTCGGGCATGGCAACGGCAATGAACAGTCTTGGCATGGCCAGTCTCCCAACAGCAGGTCCCCCGTGCCTCCGAGACGGCGGGCATGCTTGCAAAACGCCGCACAGTCCCGTACCAGATCGCCCATCGGGTTCTTGCCGTTTGCCCGTTCGGGCGAGCCGAACCGAAACCGTTCTACCACCAGGATAGCGCGCGTGAAATCCGAAGAGTTTATCCGCGAGGTCAACGAGGAGCTCCAATGGGAGCGCCTCGCCAAGTTCTGGCAGCGTTTCGGGCCGTACATCATCGGCCTCGCCGTACTCGTTGTCATCGGTACCGCTGGCAAAGTGGGTTACGAAACCTGGTACGACAAGCGGGTGCAGGATCAGGCCCGGATCTACGCCGCGGCGGAGAAGCTGCTCGCCGAGGACCCGGTGAAAGCCGCGCAGAAATGGCTGGAGCTGGCGGCCGAGGGCGAGGACGGCTTTGCCGCGCTGGCGCGGCTGCGGGCGGCGGCCGCCTTCGACAAGGGCGGCGATCGCGAGCAGGCCCTGGAGGCGCTGCGCAAGACCGTGGCCGAGGCCCAGGATCCGGTGGTCCGCGACCTCGCCGCCCTGTTCCTCGCCCAGTACCGGATCGACGATGACGATCCGGGAGCACTGGTACGGGATCTCGAGCCGCTCACCACCCCCGGCCGGCCGTTCCGTCATAGCGCCCGCGAGCTGCTGGCGATCGCCTCGCTCCGCGCCGGAGACCGCGAGCGGGCCAAGACCGTGCTCAAGGAGATCCTCGACGACGCCACCACCCCGCTCGGCCAGCAGCAGCGGGTACGCGAAATCTTCGACGCCCTCGGCGGCTCGGGAGAACGCGTCGCGTCATGAAGTTCCGGCGCCGCCAGTGTCTGGCTTTCGGGCTGGCCGCCATCGGTCTCGGCGGCTGCGAGAGCATGGGCTGGCTCGGTGATCCCGAGGCACCGCCCCTGCCCGGCAAGCGCATCCCGGTGATGCTGATCGACGAAGGCGTCGAGGCCGATCCGCGGCTGGCGCAGCTCCAGGTGGTGCTGCCGCCGCCGCGCCGCAACACCGAATGGACCCAAACCGGCGGCAATGCCACCCATGCCATGCACCATCTGGCACTGGGCGAGAGCCCCGCTCTCGCCTGGCGGGCGGATATCGGCAGCGGCTCCAGCGACGAGACCAAGCTCCTTTCCCAGCCGATCGCCGCCGAAGGGCGGGTGTTCACCGTCGACACGGCGATCGCGGTGCGTGCCTTCGATCTGGCGTCGGGCCGTCAGCTCTGGGAAGCGGAGCCGCAACTCGTCGAAAGCGTCGACCGGCTGAGCGGCGGCAGTCTCGCCTACGCCGACGGGCGGCTGTTCCTGACCACCACCAGCGGCGAGGTGTTCGGCCTTTCCGCAGCCGACGGCGCGGTGCTCTGGCACCGCCCGCTGCTGGCGCCGATCCTGGCGCCGCCGACCGCATACGGCGATCGGGTGTTCATCGTCACCGCCGACAACCGGCTGCTGGCCATGAACGCCGCCGATGGTGCTCCGATCTGGCAGCATGCCGGCCTCTTCGAGCAGGCCGGCATCCTCGGCGGCGCACCGGTCGCCACCGACGGCCGCACCGTGGTCGTGGCCTACTCCTCGGGCGAGGTCTTCGCCCTGCGCTTTCGCGACGGGCGCGCGATCTGGTCGGACAGCGTGCTGCGGCCGCGCCGCACCCTCGGCCTCGGTGCCATCAGCGACATCACCGGTGCGCCGGTGATCGACGACGACCGCGTCTATGTGGTCGGCAATGGCGGCGAGATGGCGGCCTTCGCCATCGACCGCGGCAGCCGCTTCTGGGACCGCGATCTGACCTCCCGGGTGACCCCTTGGATCGCCGGCGAATTCATCTATCTCCTGACCGATCGCAACGAGATCGTCTGCCTGCTGCGGCGCGGCGGCCGGGTGCGCTGGGTCAGCCCGTTCGCGCGGCTGGTCGATCCCGAGGATCCGAGCTCGGCGCAGATCATCTGGAGCGCGCCGGTGCTGGCCGGGGATCGGCTGGTGGTCGCCGGCTCGACGGGAGAGGCGGTCAGCGTTTCCCCCTATACCGGCGAGGTGCTGGGACGGATCAGCCTGCCCGCGCCGGTGCGGCTGGCGCCGATCGTGGTCGATGCCACCCTGCTGTTCCTGACCGAGAAGGGCGATCTGGTCGCCTATCGCTGAAAAGCCCATATCCGCATCATGCTGCCAACCGTCGCCATCATCGGCCGGCCCAATGTCGGCAAGTCGACCCTGTTCAACCGCCTCGTCGGACGAAGGCGGGCGCTGGTCGACGACACGCCGGGGGTCACCCGTGACCGCCTCGAGGGGCGGGCCCGGCTGTTCGACCTGGAGTTCCGGCTTCTGGACACCGCGGGTCTCGAGCCCGAGGGCCGGGACACGCTCGCCCGCCGGCTCGCCGCGCAGAGCCTGAAGGCGCTCGAGGAGGCCGATCTCGGCCTGTTCCTGGTCGATGCCCGGACCGGCCTCACGCCGCTCGACGAGGAGATCGCCGATCTGCTGCGCCGGCAGCAAAAGCCGGTGGTGCTGGCCGCCAACAAATGCGAAGGCCGTCAGGCCGAGGCCCTGGCCCTCGAAGCCTTCGCGCTGGGGCTCGGCGAACCGGTGCTGCTGTCGGCCGAGCACGGTCTGGGTCTGGACGAACTGGCCGAGGCGCTGCGCCCGCATCTCGAAGCGGCCGCCACGGCTTCGGCGCAGGATGGCAGCCCGGCCGAAGGCCCGGATGGCCCTTCCACCATCCGCCTCGCAGTGGTCGGCCGCCCCAATACCGGCAAGTCCTCGCTGGTCAATCGGCTGCTCGGCGAGGAGCGGCTGCTGACCGGTCCCGAACCCGGTCTGACCCGCGATGCGGTCGATCTGCGCTGGTCCTGGCAGGGCCGCGATTTCACGCTGGTCGACACCGCCGGGCTGCGCAAGCGGGCGCGCATCGGCGAGCGTCTGGAGCGGGCCTCGGCCTCGGCCGCGGTGCGCGCCATCGGCCGGGCCGATGTCGTGCTGCTGATGGTCGATGCGACGGCGGCGCTGGAGAAGCAGGACACGGTGATCGCCAATCTCGCCCTCGAGCAGGGCAAGGCGCTGGTGCTGGCCGCCAACAAGTGGGATCTGGTCGAGAACCCGCGCGAATGCCTGGCCGAGATCCGCCATCGCGTCACCCACCGGCTGGGGCAGATCGGTGATGTGCCGGTGGTCACCATCTCGGTACGCACCGGGCGCAATCTCGACCGGCTGATGAAGACGGTCTGCGAGGTGTTCGATCGCTGGAGCCGGCGAATTCCGACCGGGCAGCTCAATCGCTGGCTGGCCGAGGTCGTCGCCCGCCACCCGCCACCCATGACCGGCGGCCGGCGCAGCAAGATCCGCTACGCCACCCAGGTGACCACGCAGCCGCCCGAGATTCTGCTGTTCAGCAACCGACCGGCCCGGGAACTGCCGGCGAGCTACCGGCGCTATCTGTTGAGCGATCTCAAGAACCGCTTCGATCTCGCGGGCGTGCCCGTTCGCCTCGAATTCCGGGCCGGCGAAAACCCCTACGCCGGAGGCGGGGCCGGGGCCGGCTGACGGCTGACGATCTCGCCGTGACGCTGGCAGGAGGGCAGCAGCAGGGGGAGAAGCTCCGGCGCCACCTCCGCCGGTGAAGGCTGCGCATCCTTCGCCTCGCCGGGGAAGGCATCGGCCCGCAGGCGGGTGGCCATCGGCCCGGGATCGAACAGATTGACCCGAAGCGCGGTCTTGCGCACTTCGGCGGCATAGGATTTCACCAGCGCCTCGAGCCCGGCCTTGGAGGCGGCATAGGCGCCCCAATAGGCACGCGGTGCGCGCGCCACGGAATCGGTGACGAATACCGCGCGGCCGGCGGGAGCGGCACGCAGCAGCGGATCGAGGGTGTGCAGGAGGCGCTGAGCGGTCAGCAGGTTGATCGTCAGCAGCTCCTGGAACCAGCCCGGATCGGCATGGGCGACGGGGGTGAGCTGGCCGAGCATGGCGGCGCAGGAAACCAGACCGTCGAGCCTGCCGAAGCGGCGATAGATGCTCGGGCCCAGGCGCATGACGGCGTCGCCCTCGGCCAGATCGAGGGGCAGCAGGGTGGCCTCGCCGCCGGCCTCGCGCACCCGATCATCGGTCTCCTCGAGGCCGCCCTGGGTGCGCCCCAGCAGAATCAGATGGGCACCTTCGCGAGCCAGCAGGGGAGCGAGCGCGGCGCCCAGACCGCGGCTCGCACCGCTGATCAGAATCACCCGGTCGGCCAGTGCCGTCATGGGACGCCCTCCTCCTGGAGAAAGGAAAGCTGGGTTTCCCGGTGGCCTTCCTCGCAGTCGCGCAGGCGGATCGGATAGTCGCCGCTGAAGCAGGCGTCGCAGAAGCGGGGCCGTGCCGCCACCCGCCGCGGCTCGCCGACCGCCCGGTAGAGACCATCGAGAGAGAGAAAGGCGAGACTGTCGACGCCGATGATGCGGGCCATTTCGGCGACCGAGAACTGGGCCGCCATCAGCTTCGCCCGCTCCGGCGTGTCGACCCCGTAAAAGCAGCTGTACGCCGTGGGCGGGCTGGCGATCCGCATGTGCACCTCGCGCGCTCCGGCCTGGCGGACCATGGCCACGATCTTGGTCGAGGTGGTGCCACGGACGATGCTGTCATCGACCAGGATCACCCGCTTGCCGGCCAGGGTCGGACGGTTGGCGTTGTGTTTGAGGCGCACGCCGAGATGGCGGATGTGGTCGGAGGGCTCGATGAAGGTCCGGCCCACGTAATGGTTGCGGATGATGCCGAGCTCGAAGGGCAGGCCGGCTTCGCGGGCATAGCCGATGGCCGCGGGCACGCCGCTGTCGGGGACCGGCACCACGAGATCGGCCGGGGCCGGGGCCTCGCGGGCGAGCTCGGCGCCGATGCGCTTTCGAGTCTCGTACACGCCCCTGCCCTCGACGACGCTGTCGGGCCGGGCGAAATAGACATATTCGAAGATGCAGAAGCGCGAGCGGGTGGGCCCGAAGGGGAAGAAACTGCGGATTCCCTCGGGACCGGCGACGACGATCTCGCCGGGTTCGACATCGCGCAGGAACTCGGCACCGATGATGTCCAGGGCGCAGCTCTCGGAGGCGAAGATCCAGGCCTGACCCAGCCGGCCCAGCACCAGCGGCCGCACTCCGAGGGGATCACGCGCAGCGACCACCGAATCGTCGAACAATGCCACCAGCGACCAGGCCCCCTCGACCTGGGCCATGGCTTCGGTCAGCCGGTCGACGATGGTCGGCCGGCGGCTGCGGGCGATCAGATGGACCAGCACCTCGGTATCGGTGGTGGACTGGAAGATCGAGCCCTGCTCCACGAGACGGCGGCGCAGCCCGAGGGCGTTGGTGAGATTGCCGTTATGGGCGATGGCCAGGCCGCCGAAGGCGAATTCGGCGAACAGGGGCTGCACGTTGCGCAGCATGCTGGCGCCGGTGGTCGAATAGCGGTTGTGGCCGATGGCCGCGTGACCGGGCAGCCCGTCGATCACCGACTGCTTGCCGAAATTGTCACCGACCAGGCCGAGCGCGCGATGGACGTGGAAATGCTCGCCATCGAAGGTGACGATGCCGGCCGCCTCCTGGCCGCGATGCTGCAGCGCATGGAGGCCGAGGGCGGCATGGGCCGCCGCGTCCGGATGACCGTAGATGGCGAACACACCGCATTCCTCGCGGAAGCGGTCGTCAGCGTCGTGAATCCTGTGGCGCATGGCGCACCCCGTCACTGATCAGCGTTGGCCTTCGATGATCTTCTCGAGGGCCTGGTTGGCATCGGCCGGATAGCCGCTCTGCTCGCGCAGCCTGCGGGCCCGCTCGACCGCCTCTTCGGCAGTGGACCGGGCCTGCTCGGCGAGACGTTCGGGCAGCAGCTCGCCGAGCCAGCGCGCACCCTGCTCGACATAGGGATAGGTGTAGCCCTTCACCACCCAGGAAGGCATGCTGCCGGCCTCCAGCAGGATGGCCGCGGTCAGATAGCCGGCGGTCACCAGGAAGGCCCCGCGCAGCAGGCCGAAAACGAGGCCCATGAGCCGATCGAACAGCCCGGCGCCGCTCATCTCCACCCGCCGCGAGACGACCGAGGCCAGCAGCCGCAGCACGATGAAGGGGACCAGGAACACCAGCGCCGCGCTCAGCAGATCGGTCGCCAGATCGTTGGCCACCGCCTCCTTGATGATCGGGCGCACCTCGGCGAAGCCGTAATAGGCGGCGGCGAAGGCCCCGACCCAGCTCAGCAGGCCCAGGATCTCGCGCACCGCACCGCGGGCCAGCGAGACCACCGCCGACAGCAGCAGCACCACCAGCACCACGAGATCGAAGGCGGTCAGGGGCAAGCCGTTCACTCCGCTGCTGCCCGCGTCGCCTGCCGCGCACGACCGCTCGCGGCCAGCAGGGCGACCAGCTCGTTGAGGCGCCGCACCTCCTGTCGCTCGAGCCCCGCCGGCGGCGATTTCAGCGGCGGCAGGATGGCCCGGCGAAAGCCCAGCTTCTCCGCCTCGCGCAGACGCGCCTCGGCCTGTCCCACGGCACGCACTTCCCCGGCCAGGCCGATCTCGCCGAAGACCACCGATTCCGGTGGCAAGGGCCGGTTCTCGAGGGAGGAAATCAGGGCTGCGGCCACCGCCAGATCGGCCGCCGGTTCCTGTACCCGCAGACCGCCGGCGACGTTGAGATAGATGTCGCGTCCGGCGGTGACAAGGCCGCAGCGGGTCTCGAGCACCGCCAGCACCATGGCCAGGCGGTTGCCGTCCCAGCCGACCACCGCCCGCCGCGGCGTCGCCAGCACCGAAGGCGCCACCAAGGCCTGGATCTCCACCAGCACCGGCCGCGAGCCCTCCATGCCGGCGAAGACACAGCTCCCGGGCACGCGCTTGCTGCGATCGCCGACGAACAGTTCGGAGGGATTGGCCACCGGCAGCAGCCCAGCCTCGCGCATCTCGAACACGCCGAGCTCGTTGGCCGGCCCGAAGCGGTTCTTGATCGCCCGCAGCAGCCGGTACTGGTGGCCGCGCTCGCCTTCGAAATAGAGCACGGTGTCGACCATGTGCTCGAGCACCCGCGGTCCGGCGATCTGCCCGTCCTTGGTGACATGGCCGATCAGGAAGAGGGCGGTTCCCCGCCGCTTGGCGAAGCGGATGAGCTGGTCGGCGGCACAACGGATCTGGGAGACGGTGCCGGGTGCCGCCTCCAGATCGGCGGATGCCATGGTCTGGATCGAATCGATCACCAGAAGCTGTGGCGGCTCGCGCCCGTCGAGCGCGGCCAGCACCTCCTCGACCACCGTCGCCGAGGCGAGCCGCAGCGGCGAATCCTCGAGCCCCAGCCGGCGGGCGCGGAGCTGGACCTGCTCGATCGATTCCTCGCCGCTCACATAGATGCCGCTGCGCCCGGCACGGGCGAGCCCGGCCGCCACCTGCAGCATCAGGGTCGATTTGCCGATCCCCGGATCCCCGCCCACCAGGATCGCCGAGCCGCGGACGATGCCGCCGCCCAGTACCCGGTCGAATTCGGCGATGCCGGTGGGCATGCGTGGTGGTGGCGCCACCTCGCCGGCCAGCGCCACCAGCTCGAGGCGGTCGGCATGGCGGCGGGCCGAGGATCCGCCGCGGCCGCGATGGACCTCCTCGGTGATGCTGTTCCAGGCGCCGCAGGCATCGCAGCGTCCGGTCCAGCGGGGCTGCACCGCACCACAGCTCTGACATACGAAGCTTCGCCGCTCACGCGCCATTTCGGATACCTTCGGCGGTCCCGCTCAGTCCGCGGGGATCATCTGCAGAACCTGGATCGGCCCCTCGGCACGACCATGGATGAACTGGTCGACATAGGGGTTGCCGCTGTGGTCGATCTCCTCGATCGATCCTTCCCAGATGATCACCCCATCATAGAGCATCGCCACCCGATCGGCGATCTTGCGCACGCTGGCCATGTCGTGGGTGATGGAGACGGCGGTGGCGCCGAGCTTCCTGACCGAGCGCCGCACCAGCTCGTTGATCACATCGGCCATGATCGGATCGAGACCGGTGGTGGGCTCGTCGAAGAACAGGATTTCGGGTTCGGTGGCGATCGCCCGGGCCAGCCCGACCCGCTTTTGCATACCGCCGGAGAGCTCGGCCGGGTAGAGATCGAGCACTTCGGCGCCGAGCCCCACCCTGGCCAGCACCGCCAGCGCCCGCTGGCGTGCTTCGGCGCGGCCGGTCTGACGACGCGCCAGCAGGCCGAAGGCGACATTCTCCCAGACCGGCAGGCTGTCGAACAGCGCCGCTCCCTGGAACAGCATGCCGAACTTGAGGCGGATCCGGTCGAGGGCCGCCGTGCGTGCTCCCACCACTTCCTCGCCATCCACCTGGATCGAGCCGGAATCGGCAGGCATCAGGCCGAGAATGCATTTGAGCAGAACCGACTTGCCGGTGCCCGAGCCGCCGATCACCACCATCGACTGGCCGGCCGGAACGTCGAGATCGAGGCCCCGCAGCACATGGTTGTCGCCGAAGCTTTTCCGGAGGCCGCGGATGCGGATCTTGACCGGGGGTCGGTTCATCGGCTGAAGAAGATCTCCGTCAGCATGTAGTCGGCGGTGAGAATGAGGATGGAGGCGGTGACCACCGCCCGGGTGGTGGCCGCGCCCACGCCCTGGGCACCGCCGCGGGAATGGTAGCCCATGTAGCAGCCCATCAGCGCCACGATGAAGCCGAACACCGCCGCCTTGACCAGGCCCGACACCACATCCTGCACCTCGAGATGGTCGAAGGTCCGGTTGATGTATTCGATCGGCCCGAAGCCCAGCTTGTAGACGCTCACCAGATAGCCGCCCATGACCCCGATCACGTCGGCCACCAGCACCAGCAGCGGCAGCATCAAAAGGCCCGCGATGAGCCGCGGGAACACCAGATAGCGCAGGGGATCGGTGGCTAGGGTGAGGAGCGCATCGATCTGCTCGGTCACCCGCATGGTGCCGAGCTCGGCGGCCATCGCCGCCCCCACACGACCGGCCACCATCAGCCCGGCCAGCACCGGGCCGAGCTCGCGGGTCATCGACAGGACGACGATGGTGGGAATGGCGTTGGGGGCCTCGAAGCGGGAAAAGCCGGTGTAGCTCTGCAGGGCCAGCACCATGCCGGTGAAGATCGCGGTCAGCCCCACCACCGGCAGCGAGTAGTAGC
>CAYYZI010000019.1:0-14925 GCA_964475675.1 uncultured Geminicoccaceae bacterium | reverse complement strand
GTAGCGCATCCAGCGGGCGAGATCGCTGCCGTAGGGCGAGAAGGCCAGCCCGAACACGGGCGGCAGCTCGGTGGCGGTCAGGGTGGGATCGCGGGCGAGGCCGAGGCCGATCACCACGAGGGCGATCCTTGGCCTGTCGGGATCGACCCGAAACGCGCTGCGATAGACCGAGAACGGGTCGCGCCCGTCGTCGGCCCTCCGCGGCAGGGCGCCGTAGGGGCCGGGTCGCAGCAGGGCATCGGCAACCTCCAGCGGCGGGGCGCCGGCTACCGGCGGGCCGTCGATCCCCGGCGCGCCCTGCCTCGCCGGTGCGCTCGGGGAGGTCTCCGCCATGCCGGTTGCCGCCGGCGCCGGGATCGGCCGTTCGACCCGCGGCAGATCGGTATAGAGCACGGCGCCATCGAGCCCCAGCAGCCGGCCCCCGACCAGCATCGCGGCGAGGGCCAGCAGCAGACCGGCGAGAATGCCGTAGGGAAGCCGGGGATCGGTGAAGCCGGAGCGCCGCGGTGCGGCCATGTCAGCCGCCCGGCGCGGTGGCGGGGGCCGGCCGCCCCGCTGCGGTGCTGCCGGCCCCCGAGCTCATCGCGCGGCGGCGAGCCCGGCCTTGTAAAGGGCGATGCCGCGCAGCAGATCGATCGCCCGCGCGAGCTGGTAATCCTTCTCCTCGAGTGGCGCGCTCTGCTTGGCGGCATTGTCCTCGGGCGTGGCGACATCGGCCTCGAGGCGGCCACGCAGATCGGCCTCGCGCCGGCCGTTGTCGTCGATCAGCTCGACCTTGGCCTGCTGAACGGTGATGTCCGGGGTGATACCCTTGGCCTGGATCGAGCGCCCCGACGGCGTGTAGTAGCGCGCCGTGGTCAACCGCAACGCGCCATGGCCGGGAATCGGGATGATGGTCTGCACCGAACCCTTGCCGAAGGACTGGGTACCCATGACGATGGCCCGCTTGTGGTCCTGCAGGGCGCCGGCGACGATCTCCGAGGCCGAGGCCGATCCGCCATTGATCAGCACCACCAGCGGCAGCCCGTCGAGGATGTCGCCGGGGCGGGCGTTGTAGCGCTGGATGCTGTCCGGCCGCCGGCCGCGCGTGGAGACGATCTCGCCCTTGTCGAGGAAGGCGTCGGCCACCGCCACGGCCTGGTCGAGCAGGCCGCCCGGATTGTTGCGCAGATCGAGCACCAGGCCCTTCATCCCGCCGATCTCGCGACGGAGCTTGGCCACCTTGTCGCGCAGTGTGCTGTTGGTCTGCTCGTTGAAGGTGGTGACGCGGACATAGCCGATATCGCCCTGGGCCTCCGAACGCACCGGGCTGATGCGGATCACCGCCCGCGTGATGGTGATCTCGAGCGGCTTCTTCTCGCCCTTGCGCAGGATCCTGAGCTTGATGTCGGTGTTGACCGGGCCGCGCATCTTGTCCACGGCCTCGCCCAGCGACAGGCCCATCACCGGCTCGTCGTCGATATGGGTGATCAGGTCGCCGGCCTTGATCCCCGCCCGCCAGGCCGGGGTGTCGTCGATCGGCGAGACCACCTTGACGAGGCCGTTCTCCATGGTGACCTCGATGCCGAGACCGCCGAACTCGCCGCGGGTCTGGACCTGCATGTCGCGGTAGCGGTTCTGGTCGAGATATCCGGAATGCGGATCCAGCGAGGTCAGCATGCCATTGATGGCCGCCTCGATCAGGGTCTGATCGGCGACCTCCTCGACATAGTCGGCGCGGACCCGCTCGAACACGTCTCCGAACAGCTTGAGCGCGCGCAGCGTTTCGGCGCTGTCGGACTGTGCCCGGGCCGGCCCGAGATCGGCCAGGGCCAGCCCGCCCAACAGCAGCCCGGCCAGCATGGTGGCGGTGATCGACCAGCGTTTGTGCAAGAACTTCGCCATTAACCCCTTATCCTGTCGGCTCGCGCTGCCAGCCATGGCAGCGGGTTGACCGGTCGGCCCTGCTGGCGCAGCTCGATGTAGAGGCGACCATCTTTACGCCCGGAGCGCTCCACCCGTCCGACCACGGCACCTGCAGCTATAAGGTCTCCGCGGCGGACATCAAGCCGCGTCATCCCAGCCAGCAACGTATGATATCCATCCCCATGGTCGAGAATCAACACAAGGCCGAATTCGCGGAACGGTCCGGCGAAGGCCGCGCGGCCGCCGCGCACCGCCCGCACCGGCTGGTCGCGATCCACCAGGATGGTGATGCCCTGGGCCAGAATCCCGGCATTCTCGTCGCCGAAGCGCGAGACGATGCGCCCGGCGACCGGCAGGATCGAGCTCTGCGGATCCGGCGCGACGGCGGCGCCTCTCGGCGGTGGCTCTGCCGGCAGGGCGCGGGGCTCGAAGCCTGCCGGCGCGATTTCCGGCAAGGCCGCGAAGACGCGCAGGGCGTGATCTTTCGGGATGCGGTTGGGCCGGGAACGGGCCGGCGGCAGCAGAGCGGGCCGCTGGCAGCATGAGGGGCTGGTGAGTGCGGCGAGCGCGCGTGCCAGTGCGGCGAGGCTCCGCAACTGCTGCTGGCGGGCACGGGCGGCGGCCAGACGGCGGCCGGCTTCGCTGCGCCGGGTCAGGAGCGCGGCGAGCCGGATCCGCAGCCCGGACAGCCGTCCTTCCAGCCGCTCTCGGGTCCGGGTCAGGCGGGTGAGGGCCATGGAAACCGCTGCCCGGGCCCGCGCCAGTTCGCGCTGCCGTACTTCGAGCCGCACGATCTCCTCGGCCGCGCCGCCGCCATCGCGGAGCAGTTCTCCGAGCAGCAGCCGGACGCGACCGGGGATGGCGGCGTCGCTGCGGCTGCTGCGATGCAGGCGGCCGAGCAATGCCCGGGCGGCGCGCTCGCGTTCCCGACGTTGCAGATCCAGGCGCTGGCGCCGGAGGCGCAGCTCGGCGGTCAGAGCGGCGAAGCCGTCGCCGAGCGTGGCATGGGTGCGGCGGAGGCCGTCGATTCGAAGGGCGAGCGCCGCCGCCCGCCGCTCCTCTCGGGTCAGCTCGCCGCGCAGTGCCAGACGCTGCCGGTCGAGGCGCCCCAGGGCCGCCGCCCGGAGGGCCACGCGACCATCCACCAGCCTGTCCAGTGCGAGGATGCTGGCGGGCCGGGGCGCCGCCGTCGGCCCCGGCCCGGGCCGCGCCGTCGCAGGCGGCGGCCAGAGCAGCAGAAGGCCGACAAGGAGGGCGGCGGCAATCGTTTGGAAAACGCCGGTCGTGCCGGTCCGGTCGGGCGCGGGAGCCGACACGGGCATCCGGCCGGCTGCGCTCATGACGCGCCGGCTGCGCACCCGGGTCCGGCGGATGTGGCCGGCGCCGGGTCCGGCCCAAAGCACGCCCCGGCCCGTTCGCCTCGATGGCGACTGCCGCGGGCGGCGGGCACCGGCTGCCGCAGTGGTGGGCGGTTCCCGGGAAAGGAAAGGCGGCTCGCCGGACCGGTCGCCACCGGGCAGTGGCGGGACCGCGCCCGCCCCGGGCCCGCCGGGGCGATCTTGCGCCGGCCCGCGCCGCGCGCCGCGGATGGTAGGTCGTTCTCAGGCGTCATCGGCGGTTGCGTGCACGATCTCCAGCCTGAGATCCGGCGCATAGTAGAGAACCAGCCCGTTGGCGAAGCGGGCATAACGGCAGCCCGAGACGTTCTCGCCCGCCGCCGTGATGTGGGGTACCGCACGGCCCAGCTCGAGAACCGGTTCGGGTGAAAGAACCACCACGGAGCTCTCGCTGCCGCCATGCCGCAGCACGATCTCGCCGGCCTCGTCGGCCAGCAGGTCGTCGAGATGAAGAAGAACCGCGCCGCCGGTGCCGCCGGCGGTGGCCGGGGCCTCCTCGGTCGGCAGGCTTTCGGCGATCCTGCGCGCCAGAGCTCCCAGCAACCGGGCGGGAGGCAGGGCCGCGGCGGGGCAATCGTCCTGCTCGGGGCTCGGCCCCCGATGATCCACCAGGCGTACCACAGCCGACATCATCCACTCCCCGACGCCTCCGGGCCCGTTGCCCGCGACGTCTCCGCGAGATTGACGTTACGGAACAGGGAGTAGCAGCGTTAGGTTAACAAAGGTTGAACGCGGATGCCGTGCCGACCGGCTTGCATACCCGGTTCCCGCGGCTGCCCGGAAGTCGCCGGCACCGGCGCCCGCCGCGGCGACGGGGGAAGACGGAACGGGGCCGGCACCTGCGAGTACCGGCCCCTGCCGTCGAGCGGAAGCTTCGCTGCGGTCAGTCGCGGCTGCCGAACAGGGAGCTCAGGAACGCGTCGAAGCTCTCGTAGCTGGCGGGCTGGTCGGTGGCCGTGGCCTTGCCGGCCGCCGGTTCGACGGCCACTGCCGGACTTCCGTTCTGCGGCCCGGCCGCGGGTTCGACGGCCATGGTCCGGGTTTCCACCGCCGCTGCCCCGGTTCCCTCCGTGGCCGCGGGCTCGGCCGGGGCTCCGGTGAGCGACTGCCAGAAGGCGCCGAAGCTCGCATATTCGGGCGTTTCCGCGACCCCGAGAGCGGCGCTGTTCTGGCCCGGCTGGATGGGCTTTTCGGGCGGCCGCCCGACATAGGGGGTGACATCGGTATCGTCCGGTGGCGGCGCACCCTCGAGCTCGTCGCGCAGCGGCTGGGGCTCCATCTTCGGATCGACGACCGGCTGCGACTTCTCCCGGATCCGCTCGGGGGTCGGCTCGTCCTGCGGCCGGCGTTCGATGTCCAGATGCTCGCGCGGTGGCGCGATATCGAGGGTGGCCAGAAGATCGCCGGTCACCGCCAGCAGGCGATAGACGGCGAAGCGCTCGGTGAACTCGGCGGTGGTCAGGGTCACGCGGGCCAGGAACAGCTCGTTTTCGGCGTCGAGCAGATCGAGCAGGCTCCGCTTGCCGCTGTCGAACTGGGCCTTGTAGGCGTCGCGGGTCCGCCGCTGGGCCTCGGCCTTGGCGCGCAGCGCCTCGGTGCGAGCGCGGGCGGTCTCCAGCGCGTTGAACGAGACCCGCGCGTCTTCCTCCGCCCGCCGGCGGGTCTTGGCCAGTACCGCTCGGGCCTCGTTGACGCGATGGAAGGCCTCGCGCTCGCGCGCGATATCGGCGCCGCCGCGAAACAGATTGTAGCGCAGCACCAGCAGTGCCGACTGCTGGTCGGTGGTCATCGAAATGCCGTCGGCATTGTCGGCGACGCCGGCACTGAGCTCGGCATCGACCGTCGGATAGTAGCCGGCCCGCGCCTTCTTCAGCTCGGCCGCAGCCACATCGACATCGACGGCGGCGATCAGCACCGAGGGGTTGGAGACCGAGGCCATCTCCGCCGCCTTGTCGGCGGTGGCCGGCAACTCGGCGCTCGGCGGCTCGCTGGCGACCAGGTTCTCGGGCTTGATTCCGGCGACCTTCTGGTAGGTGGCGAGCGCATCGGCCAGCCGTCCGCGGGCGGTGGCGAGGGTGGCCTGGGCATCGGCCAGCCGGGCCTCGGCCTGGCGGACATCGGCGATATCGCCGCCGCCCTGCCGCTCGAGGCGGCGCACCCGGTCGAGAATGCGCTGGTGCTCCGCCACATTGTCCTCGTTGAGCTCGACGATGCGGGTGCGGCGCAGGACTTCGAGATGGGCCTCGACGGCGTCGAGGGCGATGAATTCGGCGGCCTCCTCGACCCGTCGCGCGGCGCTGTCCACGCGTGCCCGCTGGCGCTCGATCTCGCTCTGCGTCTCGAAACCGTCGAACAGCAGCTGCGACAGGCGCAATTCCGCCTCCGAGCGGAACAGCAGCTCGCTGTCATCGCCGCTGAAACGGTCCTTGGTGTTGCTATTGTGGGAGCGCTCCGGTCCGGCCGCCGCCCGCACATCGATCGAAGGCAGCCAGCGCGCCCGCGCCTGGCGGAGCTCCTGGTTGACCGCTCTCCGGTCGGCGCGGACCTGCTCGATCTCGGGATTGGTCGCGAGTGCCGCGCGCACCGTGTCCACAATCGACCCCGCCTCGGCCGCGGCGAAGGTAGCGACGATCGCCGCCGAAGCCAGCAGAGGGGGGATTAGCCACCGCAATGGTGCCGCCAAACCGGATTTCTTGCCCATCTTCCCGTCCGTCTGTTGCGAGAGGAGGCCGGAGTACGCATCGGAAACTCTTGGAAAAGCAGGATCGCTGATATCCCCTGCGTTTGGCAGCGTCAATGGCACTCCCGCCGAGGGGCGGGCTGGATACCGGACTGTGTTGTTTTTTTGCTGCGGCGCTGGTCGCGCTTGTCGTCGGCCGATCGGGCATGCAAGATTATTAACGAATATGGGGCATAACCTGCCGACGCGGCATCGCGGCGCAGTCGCCGCGGACCGAGGAGTCGGTGGAGCGGAACATTGGACGAAGCAAGGGCGAGAACTGCGCTGGCGGCTGCCGAGACGAACGCACCGACGGGCGGGGCCACGCCGCCGAGACCGCCGGCGCGGGATGCGGCCGCGGCCGACACCGTTGCGGCGGTGTCCCGGGGGATCGTCGATCCGCTGGCGGAAAGCCTCGCCCTGCTCGCCCGTATCCTGGAACGGCCGGTCTCGCCCATCGCCCTGACCGCCGGCCTGCCGCTGGTCGAGGGACGGCTGACGCCGGCGCTCTGCGTGCGTGCGGCGGCCCGCGCGGGACTGACGGCGAGGCTGGTGCAGCGGCCGCTGGCCGAGCTCTGCGATCTGCTGGCACCCTGCGTCATCCTGCTGGCCGGAGATGGCGCCTGCGTTCTGCTCGGACGCAACGCCGACGGCCGCTACCGGGTGGCCCTGCCGGAAGCGGGCGGCGGTGAGAGCCTGATCGCGGGCGACAGGCTCGAGGCCCGCTATCTGGGGCACGCCATCGTCGCCCGGCCGCGGATCGGCGCCGATCCGCGCGAACGCGACCTGATCGAGGATCCGGTCGGGCACTGGTTCTGGTCGGTGCTGCTGCGGCAATGGCCGGTCTATGGCGAGGTGGCGCTGGCGGCGCTGCTGATCAACCTGTTCGCGCTGGCCAGCCCGCTGTTCATCATGAACGTCTACGACCGGGTGGTGCCCAACCAGGCGATCGAGACCCTGTGGGTGCTGGCGATCGGCGCGGCGACCGTGTTCGGGTTCGATTTCCTGCTGCGCACGCTGCGCGGATACTTCGTCGACGCCGCCGGCAAGGTGGCGGACATCCGTCTCGCTTCCCGGATCTTCGAGCATGTGCTGGGCATCCGCATGGCCAGCCGGCCGGCCTCCTCGGGAGTCTTCGCCAACCATCTGCGCGAGTTCGAATCGCTGCGCGACTTCTTTGCCTCGGCCTCGATCACCGCGCTGATCGACCTGCCCTTCATCTTCTTCTTCATCGCCATCATCTGGATAATCGGCGGGCCGGTGGCGCTGGTTCCGGCGATCGCCGTGCCGCTGGTTCTCGGGATCGGGTTCCTGGCCCAGATCCCGCTCAATCGCATGGTCCGCCAGACCTTCCGGGAAGCGGCGCAGAAGCACGGCATTCTGGTCGAGGCGATCAACGGGCTGGAGACCATCAAGGCGACCGGCGCCGAAGGCCGCATGCAGCAGGACTGGGAGCGCTATGTCACGGCCACCGCCCAGTCCAGCGCCCGCGCCCGGCTGCTGTCGGCGATCACCATCAACTCGGCGGCGCTGGCGGCCAACATGACGACAGTGGGAGTGGTGGTGGTCGGCGTCTACCTGATCGCCCAGGGGCAGCTCACGGTCGGCGCCCTGGTGGCCAGCACCATCATCGCCGGGCGGGCGATGGCGCCGCTGGGGCAGGTGGCCGGGGTGCTGGCGCGCTTTCATCAGGCGCGCACCGCCTACGAGACGCTGAGCCGGGTGATGCGCCTGCCTTCGGAGCGTCCCGCCGAAAAGCGCTTCGTGCACCGGCCGGTGCTCGACGGCGCCATCGAGTTCAAGCAGGTGCGCTTCTCCTATCCCGGCCAGAAGCAGCCGGCGCTGGACGGGGTCTCCTTCCGCATCGCTCCGGGCGAGAAGGTGGGGCTGATCGGGCGCGTGGGCTCGGGCAAGACCACCGTCGAGAAGCTGGTGCTCGGCCTGTTCGAGCCGGAGCGCGGGGCGGTGCTCGTCGACGGCATCGACATCCGCCAGATCGACCCCGCCGATCTGCGACGCAATATCGGCGTGGTTCTCCAGGATGTCTGCCTGTTCCGCGGCAGCCTGCGCGACAACATCGCCCTCGGCGCCAGTTTCGTCGAGGATGCGGCGATCATCCGCGCCGCCCGTCTGGCCGGGGTGGAGAACTTCGCCAACCGCCATCCGCTGGGCTACGACATGCTCATCGGCGAGCGCGGCGAAGCGCTTTCCGGCGGGCAGCGACAGGCGGTGGCGCTGGCCCGTGCGCTGCTGCTCGATCCGCCCATCCTGCTGCTCGACGAGCCGACCAGCGCGATGGACACGCTGGCCGAAGAGGAGATCAAGAAGCGCCTGACCCATGTGCTGCAGGGCAAGACCGTCCTGCTGGTCACCCATCGCGGCTCGCTGCTGAGCCTGGTCGATCGCCTGATCGTCATGGATGCCGGCCGGGTGGTCGCCGACGGCCCCCGCGACAAGGTACTCGAGGCGTTGGCCAAGGGCCGCATCCGGAGGGCTTCCTGAGATGGTCTCGCGGCCTTCCACCTCGCGCGCGGCAGGCCGCGACGGCGGTGCCGGCTGGTCCTCCGCGGCGATGGTCGATCCCGAGGATCTGCGCCCGCGCGGTCTCGGTCATGTGCTGCTTTTCACCATCGCCATCTTCTTCGTGGTGTTCCTCGCCTGGGCCTCCTGGGCCAGCCTCGAGGAGGTCACCCGCGGCGCCGGCCGGGTGATCCCTTCGCGCCAGGTGCAGGTGGTCCAGCATCTGGAAGGCGGCATCGTCTCGGACATCCTGGTCTCCGAGGGCGACACCGTCGAAGAGGGCCAGGTGCTGATGCGCATCGACAACATCCGCGCGGCCAGCGACTATCGCGAGAAACGGGCACGCTATCTCGGCGTGCTGGCGGCGATCGCGCGGCTGGAGGCGGAGATCGGCGAGACCGCCATCGAGTTCCCGCCCGAAGTTCTGGCCGAGGCGCGCGACGTGGCGGAAAGCGAGGTGGCGCTGTTCAATTCGCGCCAGGAAAAGCTGCAGACCGAGCTCGAGATCCTGCGCCAGCAGGCCGAACAGCGCGAGCGCGAGCTGGCGGAACTCAAGAACCGGCTGAGCCAGGTCGAGGAATCCTACCGTCTTCTCAAGGAGGAACTCGACCTCACCAGCCGGCTCGCCAAGCAGCGGCTGGTCTCCAAGAGCGAGCTTCTGCGTCTCAAGCGGCAGGCCAACGATCTCAAGGGCGAGATGGAGCAGACCCGGCTCAGCATCCAGCGGGTCGAGAGCGCGGTGCGCGAGGCCTACCAGCGGATCGAGAACGCCTATTCCAAGTTCCGCTCCGACGCCCTGCGCGAACTCAGCGGCCTGCAGAGCGAACTGGCCGGTCTCAAGGAGATCGTGCTGGCCGGCGAGGACCGGGTACGCCGCACCGAGCTGCGGTCGCCGGTGCGCGGCATCGTCAAGAAGATCTACATCACCACCCGCGGCGGCGTGGTGGCGCCCGGCGAGCGGCTGGTGGAGGTGGTGCCGCTCGAGGACAGTCTCCTGATCGAGGCCAACATCCGTCCCACCGACATCGCCTTCATCCGCCCGGGGCAGGAGGCCACGGTGAAGATCACCGCCTACGACTACTCCATCTATGGCGGGCTCAAGGGGCAGGTCGAGCACATTTCCGCCGACACCATCACCAACGAAAAGGGGGAGAGTTTCTACCTGATCCGCGTGCGCACCGACCGCAACTTCCTCGGCAGCAAGGAGAAGCCGCTGGCCATCATCCCCGGCATGACCGCCGAGGTCGACATCCTGACCGGCCGCAAGACGGTGCTCGACTATCTCCTCAAGCCGGTCCTCAAGGCCCGCTACAACGCCCTGCGCGAGCGCTGAGCCGGACGCCCCCGGATCCTCACGGAGATGCGGCGGCAGGTTGCGGGTCGACGGTGATCACCAGCTTGCCGCCGGCGCGACGCGCCTCCAGCCGGGCGATCGCCTCGGCGGTCCGCTCCAGCGGCAGGGTCTCCGGCATCGGTGGCCGGATGAGACCGCGCTGCAGCCAGTCCAGCAGCACCTGGAAGCCCGCCCGCAGGCGCTCCGGATCGCGCTCCCGGTAGCTTCCCCAGTAGAAGCCGATGGCCGCCGCGTTCTTGACCAGAAGATGGTTGGCCGGGATCTGCGGCACCTCGCCCGAGGCGAAGCCGATGATGAGGATGCGACCTTCCCAGGCCACCGTCCGCCGGCAGACCTCGAACATCGGACCGCCCACCGGATCGAAAGCCACATCGACGCCCTGGCCGCCGGTCAGGGCGCGGATGCGGGCCACCAGCTCGGGATCCTCGCTGTCCAGCACGTGGTGCGCGCCCTGGGCCAGGATCCGCTCACGCTGCCGGTCTCCCCGGGCGGTGGCGAGGACCCGCGCACCGAGGGCGCGACCGCAGGCCACGGCAGCGAGGCCGGTACCGCCCGAGGCGCCGTGGACCAGCAGGGTCTCGCCCGCCGACAGGCCGGCCCGCCATACCAACGCCCCGTAGGCGGTGCCCCAGGCGATCGGAAAGCCGGCGGCGAGCCGTGGGTCGATCCCCTCGGGCAGGGCGACGACATCGCCCGCCCGGGCGATGGCCAGCTCGGCGAAAGCCCCGTGATCGACCACCGCCATCACCGGCTGGCCGCGCTCGAACCCGTCGACCGCGGCGCCGCAGGCATCGACCGTACCGGCGAGTTCCATGCCGGGCACGAAGGGCAGGGGCGGACGCTCCTGATAACGGCCGCGGAGCATCAGGGCGTCGGCGAAGTTGACCCCCGCGGCCCACACCCGGATGCGGAGCTGGCAGGCTCCGGGCTCGGGCGGGCTGCAGTCTTCCAGAGCGAGGCCCGCGGGCCCGGAGAGTTCACGACAGAGGATGGCACGCACGGCAGGGGCTCACCATATGGCCGGAAGCGGTGCCGGCCGCTGCGGGCCGGGCACCGATCGGCGGCGGATTGCGGGACGGAGACATGACGAGAATGCGCGGCTATTTCGGCGTTGGTGCGGAAGGTATAAGCAAGGCGATGAACCTCGGCAATCTGGTGCGTTCCGCCCATGCCTTCGGCGCCAGCTTCGTGTTCCTGGTGGACGCATGGTACACGGCCCGCTCTGCCAGATCCGATACCTCGCAGGCGGAGGGGCATCTGCCGCTCTACGATTTCCCTTCGGTCGCGGCGATGGCGCTGCCGCGGGACTGCCGCCTGGTGGGCGTGGAGCTGGTCGAGGAGGCGATCCCGCTGCCCAGCTTCCGCCATCCCCTCAAGGCCGCCTACGTGTTCGGGCCGGAGCGCGGCAACCTGTCGCCGGCGATGGTGGAGCGCTGCGATTTCCTGGTCCGCATCCCCACCCGCTTCTGCGTCAACCTCGCCGTTGCCGGCGCCATCGTCATGTACGATCGCATGCTCAGCCTCGGGCGGTTCGCCGAGCGGCCGGTGCGGGCGGGCGGTCCGGTCGAGTCACCGCCGGCCCACATCCACGGCGCTCCGGTATTGCGGCCGTCCGCTGCTGCACGCCAGCGTTGATCGAATCCCCGAGTACGCTATCGTCCGGGGGGACGGCACGGGATCGGGTCTGTGCGAACAAGGGGACCGGTACAGGTATGGTCAGGAAGTTTCTTCTGCTCGCGATGCTGCTGCTGCCTTCGACCGATCTCGCCGCACAGGCGGCCAAGGGCTCGGGTCCGGAGCTGATCAACACCTACCGGGACTGGAACCTTTTCGTCTACAAGGACAAGAAGGGACGCGTCTGCTACGTGGCCAGCGAGCCGCAGAAGATGGAGGGCGACTACTCCAAGCGCGGCCCGGCGGCGGTTCTGGTCGCCAAGTTCCCGATCAAGGCACCGAACATCCAGGTCAGCGTCCAGGCCGGCTATCCGTACAAGAAGAAGAGCAAGGTCCGGATGAAGATCGACAAGAAGACCTATTCCCTGTTCACGGATGGCGAAAATGCCTTCGCCGAGACCTCCGAGCAGGACAAGCGGATCATCGAGGCGATGAAACGCGGCCGCAAGATGACCGTGCGCGGCACCTCCCGCAAGGGCACCTACTCGCTCGATACCTATTCCCTGCTGGGTTTCACCAAGGCCTACCGGGCCATGCTCGATGCCTGCAAGAAATGACCCGAACCTCGCCGGACCGGTCTCGTTGATCGGGCTGCCGCGCGAGCGGCTGGAAGCCGAGCTCGCCAGCCTCGGCGTGCCCGAAGGCCAGCGCCGGATGCGGGCGCAGCAGCTCTTTCGCTGGATCTACGCCCGCGGCGCCGACGAATTCTCGCGGATGACCGACCTGCCCGCCGAGCTCCGCGACCGGCTCGCCGAACATTGCTCGGTGTCCCGCCCCCGGATCGTCGCCGAGCAGCGCTCGGCCGACGGTACCTGCAAATGGCTGCTGCGCTTCGCCGACGGCCAGGAGGTGGAGAGCGTCTTCATTCCCGAGGAGGACCGGGGAGCGCTCTGCGTCTCTACCCAGGTCGGCTGCACCCTGTCCTGCAGCTTCTGCCATACCGGCACCATGCCGCTGGTGCGCAATCTCTCGGCCGGCGAGATCCTGGCCCAGATGCTGGTGGCCCGGGACATGCTGGGCGAGTGGCCGAGCGGCCGGCCGGGCCGGCTGTTCACCAATCTCGTGGTGATGGGCATGGGCGAGCCCCTGCTCAACTACGACAATCTGGCAACCGCCCTGCGAATCGCCATGGACCCGGCCGGTCTCGATCTGTCGAAGCGACGGATCACCGTCTCCACCTCGGGCGTGGTACCTCGCATCGAGCAGTGCGGCCGCGAACTCGGCACCGGCCTCGCCATTTCCCTGCACGCGGTGCGCGATGAACTGCGCGACCGGCTGGTGCCGATCAATCGCAGATGGAACATCGCGACATTGCTCGAGGCCTGCCGGCGCTATCCGAGTCGCCGCGCCATCACCTTCGAGTATGTGATGCTGAGAGGAGTCAACGACAGCGACGCCGATGCCCGGGAGCTGGTCCGGCTGCTGCGCGGCATTCCCGCCAAGGTCAACCTGATCCCCTTCAATCCCTGGCCGGGTGCCCCCTTCGCCTGCAGCAGCAACGACCGGATGCGGGCCTTCGCGGCGATCGTCGAGGCCGGCAACATCGCCGCACCGATCCGCCTGCCCAGAGGTCGCGACATTCTCGCCGCCTGCGGTCAGCTCAAGACCGCCAGCCAGCGTCATCGTGCCGCCTGACACCGCCCTCCGCCGCAGCCCGGAACCCGCAACATGAAACGTTTTCTGGTCGGATTCCTCGCCGTGGTCGGGGCCATCGCGCTGCTCTTTCTCATCGGTCTGGGCATCGCCGGCTACCTCGCCTGGCAGAGCCTGGTCGGGGCCGGACCGACGCTGCCCGAGCGCATGCTGCTGACCGTCGATCTGCGCGGCAGCCTGTCCAATGCCGGCGGCCCCGATCCGATCGGGCTCTTGACCGGGGAAAGTCGGCCGAGCCTGGATGAAGTGCTGCTGGCGCTGGATGCGGCAGCCGGGGACCCGCGGGTGGTCGGGGTGCTGGCCCGCATCGACGCCTCCGCGCACGGCTTCGCCGCCGCTCAGGAACTGCGCAACGCGATCGCGCGCCTGCGCGAGGCCGGCAAGCGCACCATCGTCCATGCCGAGAGCTTCGGCGAGGGAGGCCCCGGCAACGAGGGCTACTACATCGCCAGCGCCTTCGAGCGGATCTGGATGCAGCCGGGCGGGCTGGTGGCGATTACCGGCCTGTCGGTGGAGATGCCGTTTCTGCGCGGGCTTCTGGATCGCATCGGCGTGCTGCCGGAAGTGATGCGGCGCGAGGCCTACAAGACCGCCTTCGAGAGCTTCACCGAGCGGCGCCCGACCGCTGCCAACCGGGAGATGACGGAGGCCCTGCTCGACGATCTGTTCGCCGGCTTCCGGCAAGGGATCGCCGCCGGTCGGAACCTCGATCCGGCCAGCGTCGCCGATCTGATCGACGGTGCTCCCTTCACCGCCGGGGAAGCGCTGGCCGCCGGGCTCCTGGATCGGATCGGCTATTTCGACGAGGCGCGGGCTGCCGCTCTGGAAGGCGCCGGCCCGGAGGTGAAGGCGCTGCCGATCGCCGACTATGCGGCCGCGCTGGAAAGGCCCGAGGAGGCCCCGGTCGTGGCTTTCGTGCATGCCAGCGGCACCATCCTGTCGGGCAGCATCCCCGAGGCCGAAGGGATCGGCTCGGAGACCCTGCGCGAGGCTCTCGCCCGGGCGCTCGAAGACGAGGAGGTCGAAGCGGTGCTGCTGCGTCTCGACAGTCCGGGCGGTTCGGCGGTGGCCTCGATCACCATCGCCCGGGCCATCGACCGCCTGCGCGCCGCCGGCAAGCCGGTGGTGGTCTCGATGCTCAATACCGCAGCGTCCGGCGGCTACTGGATCGCTTCCCGCGCCGACCGCATCCTGGCTTCTCCGGCCACGCTCACCGGCTCGATCGGTGTCATTTCCGGCAAACCCGTGCTGGCCGGCCTGTGGCGCAATCTGGATATCAACTGGGCGAGTCTGCGCCGCGGCCGCAATGCCGGCATCTGGTCGGTCAACGAACCCTACGATGCCGAGGCAAGGGCACGCATGGAACGGATCATCGACGAGCTCTATGCCCGCTTCAAGGCGACCGTCGCCGAAGGGCGGGGCATGGCGCCCGCCGCGGTGGAGGAGGTGGCCAAGGGGCGGGTGTGGACCGGCCGTCAGGCGCTGGAGCGAGGTCTCGTCGATCGTCTCGGCGGTCTCCGCGAGGCGCTTTCCGAGCTGCGTGCCCTGCTCGGTCTGCGAGCCGGAGCGCCGCTCGCGCTGGCGCCCTATCCGCCGCCCGGGGGACCGCTCGAATGGCTGCGGCTGCTGCGTCGCCAGTTCGGCCAGATCGCGGCACTGGCCCGCGAGATCCGGGCGGCGGCGACAGTGCCCGGGCTGGTCAC
>CAYYZI010000018.1:0-15047 GCA_964475675.1 uncultured Geminicoccaceae bacterium | reverse complement strand
ACTGGCTCAACCGCGACAGCCAGATCACGGTCAGCCGGGGGATCGCCCGGGCGGCACTCGCCCGCGAGGACTCCCGCGGCGCCCATTACCGGGAAGACTTCCCGGAAACCGGCGATCTGGCGGCCAGCCGCTATACCCGCCTGCGCCTGAAAGGCGGCGAGCTGCTGCTGGAGACCGTACCGGTGGATTTTTCCATCGTCCGGCCCGGCCAGTCACTGATCGAGCACGATGCCGGTGCGCCGCCGGCGGCGGAGGCGAAGCCATGATCGAGCAGCCCAGGATCGAGGAGACCGCCCGCGAGCTGATGGCCCGGGCCGCCATCGACATCCCCGAGGACTATCTTTCCGGGGTGCGGGCGATGATCGATCGCGAGAAGGGCGAGCTTTCGGCCTTCGTCCTCGAGGCCATGCTGGAGAACTGGCAGGCGGCCAGCGCCGACCGCCGGCCGATGTGTGCCGATACCGGCCTGCCCCGGTACTATGTGAAGATCGGCAACGAGGCCCGCATCGAAGGCGGCATGGTGGCCCTCGAGGAGGCGCTGCGAAAGGCCACCGCCGCGGCCACCCACGATATTCCGCTCCGACCCAACCGCGTGCATCCGCTGTGGCGCACCGACCACGACAACAATGTCGGCATCTTCGCTCCGGAAATCGACTGGAGCTTCGAGCCCGGTGCCGATTGGATCGACATCACCACCGTGCACAAGGGCGGTCTGTTCGGCACCGACTGGCGGATGCTGTTTCCGGGCGACGGCATCGACGGTATCAAGCGCTTCTATCTGGATACCCTCATCGCCTTCGGCCGGCGCGGTCTCGCCTGTCAGCCGGCGATCGTCGGCGTCGGCATCGGCGGTTCCAAGGACGCCTGCATGGTGCTGGGCAAGCAGGCGGCCTGCCTGCGCATCGTCGGCGACCGTCATCCCGATCCCAAGGTGGCCGCGCTGGAGAGGGAGCTGATGGAACTCGGCAACCGCATCGGCATGGGTGCCATGGGCTTTTCCGGCTCGTCGATGGTGGTCGATTGCCATGTCGAGGTGGCCTACACCCATACCGGCGGCATGCCCATGAGCGTGCACTGCTTCTGCCTGTCCTCGCGGCGCGCCACCGCCCGCATCCATGCCGACGGTTCGGTCACCTTCCGCACCGATCCGGCCTGGTTCACCCCCTATCTGCGCAGGGAGACCGTCGCATGGTCACCGCAACCGGAAACCTCCGACAGCTCCGCCTGAAGGCCCCGGCGAGCCCGGAGGACCTGGCCGAGCTGCGCATCGGCGATGTCGTCTACCTGGATGGTGTGATCTACACCGGCCGCGAGGGCGTCTACCGCCGGGCGGTGGAGGAGGGGGTGCCCCTGCCGATCGATCTGCCGGCGGTGAGCAATGTCAATTTCCACTGCTCGCCCGCCGCCTCCCGCGAACCCGACGGCAGCTACCGGATCGGCGCCGTCACCGCCACCGCCAGCTTCCGCTTCGCCAAATGGATGGAGCGCTGGTTCGCCATTTCCGGTGCCCGGATGATCATCGGCAAGGGCGGGATGAGCGGCGAGGATTATCGCCGCCTCTTTCGTCCTGCCGGTGCCGTCTATCTCACCACCGTGGGCTACGGCACCGGTGCCCTGCTCGGCCGCGGCGTCCGGCGCGTCCTGTCCGTGCACTGGCTGGAAGAGCTCGGGATCGCCCAGGCTCTCTGGGTGCTGGAAGTCGAGAAGTTCGGCCCCCTGCTGGTGGACGGCGATCTCGCGGGCAACAGCCTGTTCGAGCGGGAGAATGCGAAACTCGCCGAACGGCTGCGCACGGTCTACGAGGGGCTGCGCGAGCCGGCCCTCAAGCGCTATGGCGAGACCACCGATCGCGGCGACGAGGTGGTCTGACGGGGAGGCGGCGATGCGCGAGGATCTGGCCGATCTGGTGGAGGCCCGTTTCGGCGAGCGTTTCGCCTTTCCCGAACCGGAGGCGGGCACGGCCACCCTGGCCCGCCTGCTGGGACGGGCGAGCTGCCGCAAATACCGGCCGGATCCCGTCGACCGCGGCCTCCTGCGGCTGCTCTGCGCCGCCGCCCTCTCCGCCCCCAGCAAGAGCGATCTGCAGCAGGCGGACATTCTGGAAGTCACCGATCCGCTGCTGCGCACCGCCATCGCCGATCTGGTGCCGGGCATGCCCTGGGTGCACGAGGCTCCGGCCTTTCTGGTGTTCCTCGCCAACAACCGCCGCCAGCGGCAGATCGCCGATCTGCGCGGCAAGCCGTTTGCCAACGACCATCTCGATGCCTTCTTCAACGCCGTGGTCGATGCCGCCATCGTTCTTTCCGCCTTCACCATCGCCGCCGAGGCGGTGGGCCTCGGCACCTGCGCCATCAGCGTGCTGCGCAACCGCCCCGAGGAGGTCTCCGAGCTCCTCGCGCTACCCGATCACGTCGTCCCGCTGGCCGGGATGTGCGTCGGCTGGCCGGCCGCGAAGCCGGAGATCGGCCCGCGCCTGCCGCTTTCGGTGACCCTCCACGAGAACCGTTTCGACGAGAGCGACCTGGCCTCGAAGATCGAGGCCTACGACCGCAGGCGCGCGGCGATCCGGCCCTATCCCCGCCAACGCGCTCCCGAGCGCTGGGGTGCGGCCGAGCTCTACGGCTGGTCGGAGGAGAAGGCGCGCCATTACGCCGAGCCGCAGCGCACCGATTTCGGTGCCTTCGTGCGGCGCAAGGGGTTCCGGCTGGACTGAGCGCCGGCCCGGAACCGCCCCCCGTGAACCCCTTCACCGACGCCATCCTGCCGCTGTTGCTGATCGCACTCTCGGGCCTGGGCCTGCGCCGGATCGGGTTCTTTACGCCGGAACGCCGGCAGGCGCTGGAGGTCACCGCCTATTACGTGCTGGTGCCGGCGCTCATCGTCTCACGCCTCGCCCGCGCCGATTTCGGAGCCGATCTCCTCGGTCCGCTGGCTCTGGCCGTTCTGCTGCCGGTGTTCTCCGTCCCCCTTTTGCTGCTGGCGCTACGCGCGGCTTTGCGGAGACCGCCCTTCTGGCTGCAGGGTCCGGCCCTGCCCTGCACGCTGCAGGGCATCATCCGCAACAATGTCTTCATCACCCTGGCCATCGGCCAGGCGGTGATGGGCGATCGCGGTGCCCTGCTGATGGCCCTGGCCGCCATGTTCAACATGCCCGCGGCCAATCTCCTGAGCGTGGGCGCATTGGTGCATTTCGGCCATGGCGGGCGCGGCACCTTCACCCGCGCCCTGCGGGCGCTCACCACCAATCCGCTCATTCTGGCGACATTGGCCGGCCTCGCGCTCGGGCTTTCCGATCTGCCGCTGCCCGAGCCGCTGCTGCACGGTGCCGACATGCTCGCGGACGGGGTGCTGCCGCTGATCATGCTGGCGGTGGGGGCCGGGCTCACCTGGCCGGCTCTCAGGGGCGGGGTGATGCCGCTCTTCTTCACTTCGGTTTTCAAGCTGCTGGCGATGCCGGCCTTGGGCTTTCTGGTGGCCTGGCTGCTGGATGCCGGCCCCGAGCTCACCTTCGGCGTCATCCTGTTTCACGCCGCCCCGGCGGCCGCCGGCGCCTATCTGCTGGCCCGCCAGCTCGGCGGCGATGCCGAACTGATGGCGGCCATGGTCAGCGTGCAGACGGCACTTGCCGCCGTCACCATGCCCCTGCTGCTGGCTCTGGCCGAGGGGCTGCTCGCTTGACAGCGGAACCCGCTCAGCCCGCTGCCGGCAGCTCCTCGGAGACCACTCCCGCGGCCAGCAGCTCCTCGATCTCCTCCCGGCTGTAGCCGAGCTCGCGCAGCACCGCTCGCGTATCCGCCCCGTAGCGCGGCGGCGGCAGGCGAACCGTGGGCTCGGTCTCCGACATCTTCACCGGGATCCCGGGAAGCCGGTAGCCCTCGATCTCCACGCACATGCGGCGATGTTCAGTATGCGGATGGTCGAACACCTCGGCGATGGTGTTGACCGGTCCGGCCGGCACACCATGGGCCAGCAGCCGCTCGCAGAGCTCGTGCCCGTCGGTCTCGGCGAGCATCTCCTCGAGAAGGCTCCGCAGCGCATGGCGGTTGCGGCTGCGCAGCGGATTGGTGGCGAAACGCGGATCCTCGGCCAGCTCCGGGCGGCCGAGGAGTTCGCAGAACTTTCGGAACTGCCCGTCGTTGCCGATGGCCAGGAAGATCTCGCAGCTTCGGGTCGCGAACTTGTCGTAGGGCACGATGTTGGGATGGCCGTTGCCCATCAGACCCGGCACCTCGCCGGAAATCAGGTAGTTCATCACCTGCGGATGAAGGATGGCGATCCCCGTATCATAGAGACAGGTATCGACGAGCTGGCCGTGTCCGAGCCGGCTGCGGGCATGCAGCGCCATCAGCGTGCCGATGGCCGCATACATGCCGGTGGCGAGATCGACGATCGGGCAGCCCACCCGCGTGGTGCCGCAACGCGGGTCGCCGTTGATGCTCATCATCCCGGTCATCGCCTGGGCCACCGCATCGTAGCCCGGCAGCCCGCCCAGAGGCCCGTCGATGCCGAAGCCGGTGATCCGCACATAGACGAGACGGGGAAAGCGGGCGCGCAGCACTTCCTCGTAGCCCAGCCCCCATTTTTCCATGGTGCCGGCGCGGAAGTTTTCGATGAACACATCGGCATCTTCCAGGAGCTGCAGCAGCACCTCCCGGCCCTGCGGGTGCGAAAGATCGAGGCCCACCGACCGCTTGTTGCGGTTGACGCCGTGATAGTAGGAGGCGGCCCCGTCCTTGAAGGGCGGTCCCCAGCGGCGGGTATCGTCGCCCTGCGGCGGCTCGATCTTGATCACCCGTGCCCCGTGATCGGCCAGGATCTGCGCGCAGAGCGGACCCGCCAGCACGCGCGAGGCATCGATCACCTTGATCCCGTCCAGTGCACCCTTCAGCATGTCCTTCCGGTTCCTTTCCGTCCGCCGCCGATCACCGCCAGCCCGTTGTCCATCACCACCCTGCCATCGGTCTCGGCCCGCGCCCGGAAGGAGATTTCGCCGCCGTCCTGCCAGAGTTCGAGACGGATCGCCTCGCCCGGATAGAGCGGGGCCGAGAACCGCCCCTCGACGCGGGTCAATGCCACGGGATCGGTTCCGCAGCAGCTTCGCATGATGCCGCGGGCGAGCATCCCGAAGGTGGCACGACCGTGCAGGATGGGCCGGGAGAAGCCCGCTTCCCGGGCCACCGCCGGATCGGCATGGAGGGGGTTGTCGTCGCCGTTGAGGCGATAGAGGAGCGCCTGCTGGGGGAAGGTGTCGAGCCGCAGCACGCGATCCGGCGGCCGCTCCGGCAGACGGTGCGGTGCCGGCAGGTTGCCGAAACCGGCACCGAAGCCGCCATCGCCGCGGCAGAAGACGGTGCTGGCGACGGTGGCGAGCAGGGCTCCCGAGGCGGCGTCGGTGATCTCCCGTTCGCTCGTCACCAGCGCCCCCCTGCCCGCCCCCTTGTCGACAATGGCGGTGATCCGCGTACGGCCGATCACCTCTCCCTCCGGCGGCAAGGACCGGAAGAGGCGCAGCCGTTCTTCCCCGTGCAGCGCCCGCCGCCAGTCGATGCCGGCACGTGGATCCCGGATCCAGATGCCCGGCGAGCCCAGCACCACCGCCATGCTGGGGACCGCGGCGAATTCGGGGTGCTTCTCGTACACGAAGCGCAGATCCGCCGCATCGCAGGGATCGCTGCCGAAGCCGACGCTCAGCGCGTAGAGGATCGAATCGCGCGCCGTATAGACGCTGCGCACTTCCGGAAACGGGTAGGCCTGCAGCGCCTGCGGATCGATCGGCACGGCCCGCTCCTAGAGGACCGCCGCGCTGCCCAGCACCGCGGTCGACTGGCTGGAGAGCACCCCGCCATTGCCGTGAACGAGCGCCGTCTCGGCCCCTTCGATCTGACGATCGCCGGCCTCGCCGCGAAGCTGACGCACCGCCTCGATCACCAGGAAGATCCCGTACATGCCGGGATGGACACAGGACAGCCCGCCGCCGTTGGTGTTGACCGGCAGCCGTCCGCCGGGGGCGATCGCCCCGCCCTCGACGAAGCGTCCGCCCTCCCCCTTCGGGCAGAAGCCGAGATCTTCGAGGAACAGGATGGTGTTGATGGTGAAGGCGTCATAGAGCTCGACCACGTCCATCTCGTCCGGCCCGAGCCCGGCCATGGCGAAGGCGCGCCGTCCCGATTCGGTGGCCGCCGTCACCGTAAGATCGGGCATCTGCAGGATCCCCCGGTGCCAGTGTGCGGTGGCGCAACCGAGCAGATAGACGGGCGGCTTCGGATGATCGGCGGCCCGTTCCGCGCGCACCAGCACCACCGCCCCGCCGCCATCGGTGACCAGACAGCAGTCGCGCACCGAGAGCGGATCGCTGACCATCGGCGAAGCCAGCACCTCTTCGATCGAGAGGGGCTCGCGGCGGAAGGCCTCGGGGTTGCGCATCGCCCATTGCCGTGCCGCCACCGCCACTTCGGCGAGCTGTTCCCGCGTCGTGCCGTACTGGTACATGTGCCGTGCCGCCGCCAGAGCATAGGAGGAGATCGGGTAGCGCGGCCCGTAGGGCGCCTCGAAGGGCTGCGGCTCGGACATGGTGGCGAGGCGGCCGCCGGCGCTGCGCTGGTTGGAGCCGTAGCAGATCAGCGCCACCTCGCATTGCCCGCTCTCCAGCGCAAGCAGCGCCGGCAGCAGGTAATGGACGAAGGAAGAGCCGCCGATCACGGTGCCTTCGCGGAAGCGCGGGCGGATGCCGAGATATTCGGCGACGGTAAGGGTGGGCATGTAGTGGAAGGAGGAGCAGGTGAAGAGCCCGTCCACCTCGCGCAGCGACAGGCCGGCATCGGCGAGTGCCAGCCGTGCCGCCTCGGCCAGGATCTCGATCGCCTCCCAGCCCGGCGCCTCGCCGATCCGGTTCTGGGCGACACCGACGATCGCCGCCCTGCCGCAAAGCTCCCGGCTCACGACCCTTCCTCCGCGACCGGGCGGAACAGCAGCGCAGGCCGGCCGTCGATCTCACCGACGAAGCCCTGTACATGCATGCCGATGCGCACATCTTCGGGATCGATGCCGACAACCCGGCTCATCACCCGGGCTCCTTCCTCGAGATCGACCAGCACGACATTGTAGTCCTCGCCCCCACGGCGGCGGACGATGGTCACCGAATACACCGTCCCGGATCCGGAGGGCTCGACGAAGACGAGGCCGTCCGCCGCACAGCGCGGGCAGAGGATGCGCGGCGGGAAGATGTGGGCTTCGCATGCGCCACAGCGCTGGATGAGAAAACGCCCTTCCCGCAGGCCCGCCCGAAATACCGCTTCCGGTCCCGAATCGTGCATGAGCCCTCCTCCCCGCGGCTCAGATGGGAGAACGTTTCGGAAAGGCCGGGCGCCGTTTTTCCCGGAACGAGGCCAGACCTTCACGTACCTCGGGCCCGGTGAAACCCAGCATCTCCAGCGCGGTGGAGGTGTCGAACAGGGGGCCGGCGGCGCGAAGCCAGTTGTTGAGCGCATATTTCGTCATGCGGATGGCACTCTGGGCGCCGCTCGCGAGATCGCGCGCGACCCCCAGCGCGGTCTCCTGCAGCTCGGCATCCTCGACACAGAGGGAAACAAGCCCGATCCGCTCCGCTTCGGCACCATCGAGCGGTCGGCAGGTGAGCAGGTAATACTTGGCCTTGGCCAGGCCACAGAGAAGCGGCCAGAGCATCACCGCCACATCGCCGGCGGCGACGCCGAGGCGGGTATGCCCGTCGATGATCCGCGCCGACCGGCCGGCGATCGAGACATCGGCCAGAAGGCCGACCACCAGCCCCGCCCCCACCGCCGGACCGTTGATGGCGGAGACGATGGGCACATCGCAGTTGACGATGTTGTAGACGAGATCCCTGGCCTCCCGCCAGACGCGGAAACGGACCTCGGGATCCTCGATGATCCGCTCGATCAGATCGAAATCGCCGCCGGCCGAGAAGGAATCGCCGGCGCCGGTCACCAGCACCGCACCCACCTCCGGATCGGAGCCGATGTCCCGCCAGATGGCGGCGAGCTGGGCGTGCATCGCTTCGCTCACCGCGTTCCGGGCTTCGGGGCGGTCGAAGGTGATGCGCAGCACCCGCTCGGCCGGCCAATCGATCCCGAGCTGGTCGTATGCGGCGTAGCGGTCGGACATCGGATCCTCCGGTGCAATCCACGGGGCGGCTCAGCCGGGCAGCTCGAGCACGGCCCTGGCCAGAATGTTGCGCTGGATCTCGTTCGAGCCGCCGTAGATCGTGGTCGGGCGGGCGAAATACCAGGTGCCGAGCACATCCAGCCGCTCGCCGCCATGGTCGAGAAAACCGGGCACCGCGGCATCGGGACCCGCCGCCTCGCGCAAAAGCTCGGTGATCGCCTGGCAGGTCTCGGTGGCCCAGATCTTGAGCATCGAAACATCGGCACCGAGCGGCTCGCCGCGCCGCACCCGATCTGCGAAGCGGGCGTAGAGAGCGGCATGGTCGGCGACATCGAGGGCGAGGCGCGCGTAACGTTCGGCGAAGGCCGGATCTTCGAACATGCCCTTGGCGCGGGCCAGCTTTTCGAGTTGGGCGAGGGCGCTCTGGGCGAGCTTGGGGCTGCCGATGAAGAGCCGCTCGAAGCCCAGGAGCGCCTTGGCCATCCGCCAGCCCTCGTCGATCTCCCCGACCAGATTGGCGACCGGCACCCGCACATCGTCGAAGAACACCTCGCAGAACTCGGCCTCGCCGGAAAGCGTGGGGATCGGCCGCACGGTGATCCCCGGGGTTTTCATGTCCACCAGCAGAAAGCTGATGCCGGCCTGCTTCTTCGGCGCGTCCGGGTTCGTGCGCACCAGCATGAACATGTGGGTGGCATCGTCGGCCAGCGTGGTCCAGATCTTCCGGCCGTTGACCAGGAAATGGTCGCCCTCGCGCACCGCCCTGGTCGCCAGATTGGCGAGATCCGAGCCGGCGTCGGGCTCGGAATAGCCCTGGCACCAGATATGCTCGCAGGTGAGGATCCTCGGCAGCCAGTAGCGCTTCTGCTCCTCGGTGCCGAAGCGGATCAGCAGCGGCCCCACCATCTGCACGCCCATGTCGCGTCCCCGGGCCACGCCCCAGCGCTCCTGCTCCTCGAGGAAAATCAGCAGCTTGGCCGGCGACAGGCCCATGCCGCCATATTCCCGCGGCCAGTTGGGCGCGACCCAGCCCCGCGCGAGCAGCTTTTCGTGCCATTCCCGGACCTGCGCCCAGCGCAGCCGGACCGGGGCGAAACGCAGATGTTCGGGATATTCCTTCTCGATGAACTCCCGCACGATGCGGCGGAACTCCTCGTCGCCCATGGCGTTCCAGTCGGTCATCCGGCCCCCTCCCCGGGATCGGCGAGGGCGAGCCAGCGCCGACGATGAAAGGCGTCATCGCCCAGCCAGGCCGAAAGGGTCACCAGGCGGTTGACGAAGAGCCCCAGATCGTACTCGTCGGTGTAGCCCAGCGCCCCGTGCATCTGGATGGTTTCCCGGCAGATGCGCCGACCGAGCTCGCCGGCCCGCGCCTTGGCCCGGCTCGCCTGCAGGGCGCGCCGGCGGGGTTCGGGATCCTGTTCCATCCCGCGCAGCACCTCCTCCATGGTGGCTCGCGCGATCTCCAGATGCACGAGGAGATCGACGGCGCGGTGCTGGAGCGCCTGGAAACTGCCGATGGGCCGGCCGAACTGTCTACGGGTCTTGAGGTAGGCCATCGTCATCTCGAAGGCGGCGGCGGAGGCGCCGACCATCTCCACCGCCGACAGGGCGGTCGCGTGATCCAGTGCCCGGGCCAGCGCCGCGGTCACCCTCGCGCCGCGGGCGAGCACCGCATCTGCCGGCACCCGAACCCCGTCGAAGCGGAGTTCCGAGAGAAAGCGCCCGTCAGCACTCCTTCGATGCTCGGCGATCAGCCCTTCGGCATCCGCAGACAGCGCACAGAGAACCGGATCCTCCCCTTCGAGGGCGGTCACGAGCAGCGGATCGGCCATCTCGGCGCAGAGCACCCAGCTCTTTCCGCCGCGCAGGACGCCCCTTTCGAGAACCGTGTGGCGGGGACGGAGATCGTCATGGCCACGCTCCTGCCAGGCGAGGATCGGCAGGGCCCTTCCGGCGGCCAGCCTTTCGAGCAGCGCCCGCGCGGCACCGGTCTCCTGTCCGGCGAGCAGACCGCCGGCCAGCACCGTGCTGGCGACCAGGGGCTCGGGCACCACCTGGCGGCCGACCTGTTCCATCACGGTACCGGCGGCACGCGGGCCGAGCCCGGCCCCGCCCGTCTCTTCCGGCAGCATCAGGCCGAGCAGCCCCGCTTCCGCCATCTCCCTCCAGATCGCGCGGTCCAACGAGGGCCGCTGCCAGCGCAGCCTTCGCGAACGGGAAAGCCCGCCCGCCCGTTCGAACAGACGCGCGGCGCTCTCCTTCAGGAGTTCCCGCTCCTCTTCGGAAATCCTTTCCGTCACGCTGTCCGCCCCCATTCGCCTCACTCCGGGGCCGGCCAGGAGAAGACATCGGCGGAACGATCGAGCCCGTAGAAATCCGGAGCAAAGGCGGGAAGCATCTCCTCGGCCAAAGCCTGCGGCGTCCAGCCGCCCCGGCGATGGAGGCCGCGCAGCGGGCGCGACTGGCTCATCAGGAACACCTCCGTGCCGCGTATGGCGAAGATCTGGCCGGTGACGGAGGCAGCGGCGTCGCTCGCGAGAAACACGGCGAGCGGTGCCACCCGCTCCGGGGTCATCCGGCGCAGATTGGCGAGCCGCGCCTCCTCGCCCGGCTTTTCCGGGATCTCGGCGATCATCCGGCTCCAGGCGAAGGGGGCGATGCAGTTGGAGCGCACGCCGAAGCGCGCCATGTCGAGGGCGATCGCCTTGGAGAGACCGACGATGGCGAGCTTGGCGGCCATGTAGTTGGCCTGACCGAGATTGCCGATCAGTCCCGAGGTCGAGGTCATGTGCAGGAAGACCCCGGAGCCCTGCCTCCGAAAATGCCCGGCTGCATGACGGCTGACATGGAAGCTGCCGTGGAGATGCACATCGATCACCGCCCGGAAGTCTTCCGGTGTCATCCGGTGGAAGATGGCATCGCGCAGAATGCCGGCATTGTTGACCACGACATCGAGCCGGCCGAAGGCCTCGAGCGCGGCCTCTACGATGCGCCCCGCGGCCTCGAACTCGGCCACCGAATCGTGGCTGGCCACGGCTTCGCCACCGCGCTCGCGGATCTCGCGGACCACCGTATCGGCCGGCCGTTCGTCTTCGGGCTCGCCGGAAAGCGACAGGCCGGCATCGTTGACCACCAGCCGCGCCCCCTCGGCGGCCATGGCCAGCGCGATCGCCCGACCGATGCCGCGCCCGGCACCGGTCACCAGCGCGACCTTGCCCGCCAGCATGCCTTCCGCCATGGCACCTCCCCCGCTGGCCGGGTCGGGCGCTCCGTGGTGCCCTCCCCGGCTGTGGCAGCTTTACGGAACCGGGCCATGCCTTTCAACGCTTTGTCTGGAAAGCCGCATCGCTTCGTGGCAGGCTCGGCACAACAAGGGGCCGCAGGGGAGGCGAGCCATGAAAGAGGCCCGGCGCACGGCACGGGACAGTGGAAGTGCCGACATCGTCTGGCGCCCCGATCCCGAAGCGGTGCGCGAGACCGCCCTCACCCGCTTCATGGCTGCGCAGGGGATCGCCGACTTTGAAGCGCTGGTGGACCGGGCCGATCGTGATCCCGAATGGTTCTACGGCGCCGTCTTCGATTTCTTCGATATGCGGCTGGCCCGTCCCTGGGAGAAGATCCTCGATACGTCCGAAGGCATCGAGCATGCCCGCTGGTGCATCGGTGCCGAAACCAACATCGAACTCTCCGCTTTCGCCCGCCACCGGGACAGCGAGCGCTGGCACCGCCCCGCCCTGCGCTTTCTCGGACAGGAAGGCGACGCACGGGAGTTCTCCTATGCCGAACTGGAGGCGGAGGTGGCGCGCGTCGCGGGCGGGCTCCGGCGCCTCGGCCTGGGCCGCGGCGATCGCATCGCCCTGTTCCTGCCGATGGTTCCCGAGGCGGTGGTGGCGATGCATGCCATCTTCCGCATCGGCGCCATCGCCCTGCCGCTCTTCAGCGGCTTCGGCCCCGAAGCGGTGCGTTCCCGCCTCGCCGATGCCGAGGCCGCCGCCGTCTTCACCACGACCGCGATGCTGCGCCGCGGCCACCGGGTGCCGCTTCTGGAGACGCTGGAAGCGGCCACACGCGGCCTCGACTGTCTCCGCCACGTCATCCTGATCGACGACGGGTCCCGCGACAGTCGGGGTCTCCCGGTGACCGCCATGGCCGAACTCGACGGTGCGGAAGAGGAGCGGCGGATCGAGATCCTGCCGGCGGATTCGCCCCTGCTGCTGGTCTATACTTCGGGAACCACCGGCAAGCCCAAGGGTTCGATCCAGACCCATTGCGGCTTCATGGCCAAGACCTGCATCGATTTCGGCCTCTGCTTCGATTTCCGCCCCGGAGATTCCCTGTTCTGGATGAGCGATATCGGCTGGGTGGTGGGCCCCATCCTGTTCACCATGCCGCTTTTGCTCGGCGGCACCATTCTGGTTGCCGACGGCACCCCCGATCATCCCCATCCGGGACGCTATTGGCGCCTGGTGGAGGATCTCGGAACCAGCCATCTCGGCATCGCTCCCACCATCATCCGCAGCTACATGCGCCTCGCCGATGGCGGCGGTATCGACGCCCTGCCCTTCTCGCGGCTGCGGGCGGTGGTCTCCACCGGCGAGCCCTGGACGGAAGCCGCCTGGCGTTGGGCCTTCGAGCGGCTCTGCCGGCGCCGCATCCCGCTCCTGAACTATGCGGGTGGCACCGAGATGGCCGGTGGCATCCTCGCCGGCACCATGATCACGCCCTTGAAGCCGCTTTCCTTCGGCGGTGCCATTCCCGGCATGAGCGCCGATGTCGCGGATGCCAACGGGCGCTCCCTGCCCCCCGGGGAAAAAGGCGAACTCGTGCTGCGTCGCCCCTCGATCAGCCTCACCCGCGGCCTCTGGCGCGACGAGAAGCGCTATCTCGAAACCTACTGGCGGCAGATCCCTGGCTGCTGGCGGCACGGCGATCTGGCGGCCCGCGACACGGACGGTTTCTGGTATCTGTTCGGGCGGTCCGACGACACCATCAAGCTCGCCGGCAAGCGCACCGGCCCCGCGGAGATCGAGGCGATCCTGACTTCCACCGGCGAGGTCACCGAAGCGGCGGTGGTGGGCGTGCCCGACCCGCTCAAGGGCGAGGCGCTGGTCTGCTTCGTGCTGCCGATGCCCGGCATCGATACCGGCCCCGCATTCCTGGACCGGCTCGCCGAGGCGGTGGCAGCGGGCATGGGCAAGGCCTTCCGCCCGAAGCATGTCTTCGCCGTCTCCGATCTGCCGCGGACCCGCAACATGAAGATCATGCGCCGCGCGGTGCGGGCCGCCTGGCTGGGCGAGCCCCAGGGCGATCTGTCCTCGCTGGTCTATCCCGAGGCGCTGGCGGAGATCCGGGCGCTGGGCGAACGCTCGCGCGACGCGACACGAAGGAGGCAGCCATGAGCATGCGCGGCATCGAGGGGATCAACGTCATCGTCACCGGTGCCGCCAGCGGCATCGGCCGCGCCATCGCGCTGCGGCTGGGCACCGAAGGGGCGCGGGTCGGCATCTTCGATCTCGATGCGAAAGGCGGCGAGGATACCGCCGCGCAGATCGCCCGGGAAGGCGGTGCCGCCCATGCCTGGCAGGTGGACATCACCGATCTCGAGGCGGTGCAGGAGGCCGTGGACCGCTTCGAGGAGGCCTTCGGGCCGACCGAGGGGCTCGTCAACAATGCCGGCTGGGACCGGGCCATGCCGTTTCTGCGGACCACCCCCGAGCTCTGGTCGAAGATCGTCGCCATCAACCTCTTCGGACCCCTCAACATGCACTACGCGGTGCTGCCGGGAATGGTGGCGCGCAAGCGGGGCAAGGTGGTCAACATCGCCTCCGATGCGGCGCGCGTGGGGTCCTCCGGAGAGGCCGTCTATGCCGCGGCCAAGGGCGGGATCGTCGCCTTCACCAAGACTCTGGCCCGGGAACTGGCCCGCGCCGGCGTCCGTCTCAACGCCGTCTGTCCCGGCCCCACCGACACCCCGCTGTTTCGCGATTTCGCCGGCGAGGGGGAAGCGGGCGAGAAACTCCGAAACGCACTGGAGCGGGCGATCCCGCTCAGAAGACTCGGCCGTCCCGAGGACTACCCCGGCCTCGTCTGTTTCCTGCTGAGCGAGGATGCCGATTACATCACCGGCCAGACGATCAGCGTTTCCGGCGGTCTCACCATGCAGTGATCCCGCTCACGGGAACCGGGTGACACCCGCCGCCGCCAGCCTTTCGATCTCCGCCGCATCCCGGCCCAGCGCCTCGAGAATGGCGCGGCCGTCCTCGCCGAGCCGCGGCGCCGGACGCGGTGCGCCATCCCCGGTCGCTGCGCCGTCCAGCGGGAAACGCACCTCCCGCATCGGCCCCTCGCTCGGGTGGCGGAACCGGCGGAACAACCCCACCGCATCGAGGTGTGGATGGTCGAAGAGCTCGGCCAGCCCGGCCACCGGCATCGCCGGAATATCGAGCCTCGCGGCGAGTTCGACCCATTCCGCCACACTACGTTCGACGGCCGCCTCGGCCACCGCCTCGTAGAGTTCGCCGATGCGGCCGCTGCGCGCCGAGGGATCGCGGACCCACTCGGCCTCGGCCAGATCGGCACGACCGATCTCCCGTAGGAACCGCTGCCACTGGGCGGTCGCATAGGGCAGGATCGCCACCCAGCCATCCCGCGCCCGGTATGGCCGCCGGCCGCCGGCCAGGACCCGCGCATAGCCGGCCTCCCCCTCGGGTGGTTCGAAGGCCCGGCCCGCCAGATGCTCGACCATCAGGAAATCCACCAGACATTCCAGCATCGGCACCCGCAGATACCGTCCCTCGCCGTCGCGGCCGCGGGCCAGACAGGCGGCCAGAATCGCATGCACCACATAGAGGCTGCCCACCTTGTCGGCCATGGTCGTCGGCACATAGTGCGGTGCTTCGGAC
>CAYYZI010000017.1:0-15225 GCA_964475675.1 uncultured Geminicoccaceae bacterium | reverse complement strand
ACCGAGGAAATCATCGCCATCCTCGCCGACATGGGCTTCGCGGTGGCCGAGGGGCCGGACGTCGAGGACGACTATCACAACTTCAGCGCCCTCAACATTCCGCCCGAGCACCCCGCCCGGCAGATGCAGGACACCTTCTTTCTCGAGGCCGAGGAGGAGGGCAGCCCGCTGCTGCTGCGCACCCACACCAGCCCGGTGCAGATCCGCACCATGCTGGCCGGCAAGCCGCCCTTCCGGATCATCGCCCCCGGCCGGGTCTATCGTCGCGACTACGACATGACCCACACGCCGATGTTCCATCAGGTGGAGGGGCTGCTGATCGACCGCCGCACCCATATGGGGCATCTCAAGGGCTGCCTGATCGATTTCGTGCGTGCCTTCTTCGAACGCGACGACATTCCGGTGCGTTTTCGCCCGAGCTTCTTCCCCTTCACCGAGCCCTCGGCGGAAATGGACATCGGCTGCCGGCGGGGTGAGGGGCAGCTCGTCGTCGGGGCCGGCAACGACTGGCTGGAGATCCTCGGCTGCGGCATGGTCCATCCCCGGGTGCTGGAAGGGGTGGGGCTCAACCCGGATATCTGGCAGGGCTTCGCCTTCGGCCTCGGCATCGATCGCCTGGCCATGCTCAAATACGGCATCCCCGACCTGCGCACCTTCTTCGAGGCCGATCTCCGCTGGCTGCGGCATTACGGCTTCGTCCCCCTCGACATACCGACGACCTATGGCGGGCTGTCGCGATGAAGTTCACGCTTCCCTGGCTGCAGGAACATCTGGCCACCGAGGCGGGCGCCGAGGAACTGGCCGAAAAGCTCACCGATCTCGGTCTGGAGGTCGAGGAGGTCACCGATCCCGCCGCCCGGCTGGCCGGCTTCTCGGTGGCCTATGTGCGCGAGGCGCGGCCCCATCCCAATGCCGACAAGCTGCGGCTGTGCGAGGTCGAGACTCGAAACGGCCTGGTTCAGGTGGTATGCGGAGCGCCCAATGCCCGAACCGGCATGTACGGCATCTTTGCTCCCGAAGGCACCGTCATCCCGGCCACCGGCCGACGCCTCGAGCGGGCCGTGATCCGCGGCGTGGAAAGTCGCGGCATGCTGTGCTCGGCCTTCGAGCTCGGGATCGGTGAGGATCACGAGGGGATCATCGAGCTCGAGGGAAAGTGGGAGATCGGCACCCCGGCCGCCGAGGTGCTCGGCCTCGAGGGCCCGGTGATCGATGTCGCGATCACCCCCAACCGCGCCGACTGCTTCGGCGTCAACGGCATCGCCCGCGATCTGGGCGCCGCCGGCATGGGCGCGTTCCAACCAAGGGCGATCTCCGCGGTTCCTGCCGTCGGCCCGCCCGGCCCCGACATCCGCCTCGACTTTCCGCCCGGTTCGGAAGATGCCTGCCCGGTGTTTCTCGGGCGCATCATCCGCGGTGTCCGCAACGGACCCAGCCCGGCCTGGCTGCAGCGGCGGCTGCGGGCCATCGGCCTGCGCCCGATCTCCGCTCTTGTGGACATCACCAACTATGTGATGTTCGACCTCAACCGTCCCCTGCATGTCTATGATGCGGCAAAGCTCCGGGGAGATCTGGTGCTGCGCTTCGCGCGGCCGGGCGAGAAGCTGCTGGCCCTGGATGAACGCGAATACGAACTCGACGAGAGCGTGGTGGTGATCGCCGATGATACGGGCCCGGTGGCACTGGGCGGGATCATGGGCGGCGAGAGCACCGGGGTCACTGCCGAGACCACCGATGTGCTGCTGGAGGTGGCCCTGTTCGATCCCCTGCGGGTCGCCGCCACCGGCCGCAAGCTCGGGATCGAGAGCGATGCCCGCACCCGCTTCGAGCGCGGCCTCGACCCGGCGATGGTGCTGCCTGGCAGCGAATACGCGACCCGCCTCATCCTCGATCTCTGCGGCGGTGAGGCGGGCCCGGCGGTGATCGGCGGACGGGTGCCGGAACGCCGGCGGGAGATCCGTTTCCGCTCCGAGCAGCTACCGCGGCTGGCCGGCATCCGCCTCGAGCCCGAGGAGATGGTGCGCATCCTGGAAGCCCTCGGCTTCGGTGTCTCCGGCGGTCCCGAGACCTTCGATCTGGTGGTGCCGAGCTGGCGCCACGACATCACCACCGAGGCCTGCATCGTCGAGGAGCTGGCGCGCCTGCACGGCTACGAGCGCATCCCGCCGGTCCCCGTCACCCGCACCGAAGCGGTCGGCCCCGGCGTGCTCACGCCGGTCCAGCGGCGGCGCCTGCAGGCCCGCCGCAAGGTGGCCTCGCTCGGCTATCTCGAGGCCGTCACCTGGTCCTTCGTCGGCGAGGCGCAGGCCCGGATGTTCGCGGACGGCGCGCCGGTACGCCTGCGCAATCCGCTCTCCTCCGATCTCTCGGTGCTGCGGCCCTCGCTGCTGCCCGGTCTGCTCGATGCCGCCTCGCGCAACCTCGCCCGCAAGCAGGAGCGGGGAGCGCTGTTCGAGGTCGGCCCCCGTTTCCTCGGCAGCCGCCCGGGCGAACAGCGCATGGCGGTGGCCGGCATCCGCTTCGGTCCGTTCGCCCCGCGCCACTGGGCCGAGCCGCGACGCATGGTCGATGCCATCGACGCCAAGAGCGATCTGTTCGCGGTGCTGGCCGATCTCGGTGTCCGGGTCGAGGCCCTGCAGATCCATGCCGAGCCGCCCGCCTGGTACCATCCCGGACGGGCAGCATATGTGGCGCTGGGGCCCAACCCGGTGGCCGGCTTCGGCGAGCTCCATCCCACGGTGCTCGAGGCCTTCGATATCGAGGTGCCGGTGGTCGCCTTCGAGTTCGACCTCGAAGCCCTGCCGCGGCCCAAGGCCAGGGCCGGCAAGACCCGCCCGCCCTTGGAGAGCTGGCCGTTCCCGCCTTCCGATCGCGACTTCGCCTTCATCGTCGATGCCGAGCTGCCGGCCGGCGATCTCCTGCGGGTGATCCGCTCGGCCGACCGCAAGCTCATCCGCGAAGTGCGGCTGTTCGACGTCTATGCCGGACCGGGTGTGCCCGAGGGCAAGAAGTCGCTGGCCGTCTCGGTCCGCCTGCAGGCGCAGGATCACACCCTCTCGGAGGGTGAGATCGAGCGGGTCGCGCACCATATCATCGAGGCGGCACGCAGCCGGCTCGGTGCCGAGCTGCGGGGATGACCCGGGCCGCGACCGGCAGTCTGGAGAGTGCATGGAAGAGCTTTCGCGGATCCGCAATTTCGCGATCGTCGCCCATATCGATCACGGCAAATCGACGCTGGCCGATCGTCTGATCGAGCGCTGCGGCGCCCTGCAGGCGCGCGAGATGACCGCCCAGGTGCTCGATTCGATGGACATCGAACGGGAGCGCGGCATCACCATCAAGGCCCAGACCGTGCGTCTCGAATACGAGGCGCGGGACGGGCAGCGCTATCTCTTCAATCTCGTCGATACCCCGGGGCATGTCGATTTTTCCTACGAGGTCAGCCGCTCGATGCGGGCCTGCGAGGGGGCGCTCCTGCTGGTCGACGCCACCCAGGGGGTCGAGGCGCAGACGCTGGCCAACGCCTATCAGGCGATCGATGCCGATCTGGAGATCGTGCCGGTCCTCAACAAGATCGACCTGCCGGCGGCCGATCCGGAGCGGGTGAAGGAGCAGATCGAGGACATCATCGGCCTCGACGCCTCCGATGCGCTGATGATCTCGGCCAAGACCGGGGAGGGCATCGACGATCTGCTGGAAGCCATCGTCACCCGCCTGCCGCCGCCCGAAGGAAAGGCCGAGGAGCCCCTGCAGGCGCTGGTGGTGGATAGCTGGTACGATCCCTATGTCGGGGTGGTGACCCTGATCCGGGTCCGCAACGGGGTGGTGCGCAAGGGCCAGAAGATCCTGTTCATGGGCACCCGGGTCGCCTACCAGATCGACCGGGTCGGCGTCTTCACCCCCAAGCCGGTCCTCGTCGAAGCTCTCGGGCCCGGCGAGATCGGCTTCGTCACCGCCGGCATCAAGGAGATCGCCGACGCCCGGGTGGGGGACACCATCACCGAGGAGAAGCGGCCGGCGGCCACCGCTCTGCCGGGGTTCCGGCCCAGCCAGCCGGTGGTGTTCTGCGGCATCTTCCCGGTCGATTCCAACGATTACGACCATCTCCGCGAGAGCCTCGGCAAGCTCCGCCTCAACGATGCGAGCTTCGAATACGAGCCCGAGACCTCGACCGCGCTGGGGCTGGGCTTCCGCTGCGGCTTTCTCGGTCTGCTGCATCTGGAGATCGTGCAGGAGCGGCTGGAGCGCGAATTCGGGCTGGAGCTGGTGGTCACCGCCCCGTCGGTGGTCTACCGCGTGCATCGCACCGACGGCACCGTGCAGGAGCTGCACAACCCGGCCGACTATCCCGATCCCACCAAGATCGTGAAGGTCGAGGAACCCTGGATCAAGGCCACCATTCTGGTGCCCGATCAGCATCTCGGCGCGGTGCTGCAGCTCTGCGAGGAGCGGCGCGGCCGCCAGCTCGACCTCACATATGTCGGCAACCGGGCGATGGTCGTCTACCGGCTGCCGCTCAACGAGGTGGTCTACGATTTCTACGACCGCCTGAAATCCATCAGCCGCGGCTACGCCAGCTTCGACTACCAGCTCGACGGCTATGGCGAGAGCGATCTCGTCAAGCTGTCGATCCTGGTCAACGGTGAGCCGGTGGAGAGCCTGGCGCTGATCGTCCACCGCTCGATGGCCGAATCCCGCGGCCGGGCGATCTGCGAGAAGCTCAAGGAGCTGATCCCCCGGCAGATGTTCCAGATCGCCATCCAGGCAGCCATCGGCGGCCGCATCGTCGCCCGCGAGACGGTGCGTGCGTTCCGCAAGGACGTCACCGCCAAATGCTACGGCGGCGATGTCAGCCGCAAGCGCAAGCTTCTGGAAAAGCAGAAGGAAGGCAAGAAGCGCATGCGCCAGGTGGGGCGGGTGGAGATCCCCCAGGAAGCCTTCCTCGCGGCCCTCAAGGTGTCCGGCTGATCAGCCTTCGGCGGCCGCCGGCAGCCAGCGCAGGAACCAGTCTCGGGCGAGCGCCACCACCTGCTCGAGGGTCCCCGGCTCCTCGAACAGATGACCGGCGCCGGGCACGATCCGAAGCTCGACGGTGCAGTGCATCTGCCGCCGCGCCAGCTCGTTGAGCTCGATCACCACATCGTCGAGCCCGCCGACGATCAGCAGGGTGGGGGCCTCGACGCGGGCCAGTGCCGCCCCGGCGAGATCGGGCCGGCCGCCACGGGAGACCACCGCCGCCACCTCCGCCGGCCTTTCGGCCGCGGCCACCAGTGCTGCTGCGGCGCCGGTGCTGGCCCCGAACAGCCCGAGCGGCAGGGCCTCGAGCTCGGGCAGCCTCCGTGCCCAGGCGGCCGCCTCCAAGAGACGTTCGGCCAGCAGCGGAATGTCGAACACCTTGCGCCGGTCCTCGCCCTCCTCGGGGGTCAGCAGGTCGAACAGCAGCGTCGCCAGGCCGGCCCCGCGCAGTTCGCGGGCGACGAAATTGTTGCGCGGGCTGAACCGCGAGGAACCGCTGCCATGGGCGAACACCACGAGGCCGCGGGCCTCCTCGGGAACCCCGAGGAATCCGCCGAGACGATGCGGCCCGACCAGCACTTCCCGCACATCGGGATCGATCCGTACCATCGCTTCCTCCCCTCGCTGTCTTTCCATCATGTGGGGATGGCAGGGGGCGGGGCGTAGTGCCGCTCAGGGAGAAAACGGCCAGATCAGCGGGATCAGGATCGATGCGGCGACCCAGAACAGGAGATCGAGGGGCACACCGACGCGGATGAAGTCGCGGAAGCGGTAGTTGCCGGCGGCGTAGACGAAGGTGTTGGTCTGGTAGCCGATGGGAGTGGCGTAGCCGTTGCTGGCGGCGACCATGACGGCGACCACGAAGGGTCGCGGATCGACCCCGAGCTTGTGGGCGATGCCGATGACGATCGGCGTCATCAGGATGCCGGTGGCATTGTGGCTGATGATCTCGGTGAGGGTGACGGTGACCAGATACAGGAGCGCCAGCATCAGATGCGGCCCGAGATCGCCGGCGATGCCGAGGATGAAATCCACCAAGAGCGCCGCCGCCCCGGTCTTCTGCATGGCCACCCCCACCGCCAGCATGCCGTAGATCAGAATGAGAATCGACCAGCGCACCGACTGGAACACATCGTCCGGCTCCAGACAGCCGGCGAGCACCACGATGGTGGCGGCCAGCAGCGCCAAGGCGGGGATCGGCAGCACACCGAAGGTGGCGCCGACCACCACCCCGAGCACCGCACCGATGGCGATCCAGCGGCGGTCGCGGCGAAAGGGGCGGACCGTGGGGGCGGTGAGGCCGATCAGGAACTGATCGTCGAAGAGCTGCTTGAAGGCCTCGGGCGGGCCTTCCAGCAGCAGCGTGTCACCGAAGCGCAGCCGGGTATCGTCGAAATTGCCGCGCAGATTCTCGTTCTGGCGGTGGATGGCGACGATGGAGACGCCGAACCGGCGCTGCAGGTTGAGGCTGGACACCTTGCGCCCGACCCAGCGCGAATTGGGGCCGACGATGCCCTCCATGAGAATGGTGCGCCGGGCGGTGATGGGCTCGAGGGCATGCGCCTCCTCGCCGCCGAACACCAAATCGCCGGCCTGGCGCAAGGCCATCAGATCCTGGGCGCGGGTCCGCAGAAGAATGCGGTCACCGGCGGCCAGCGGGGTGGTCTCGGCGGCCTCGCCCAGGGAAACATTGTCCCGCACCAGATCGATCACCCGCACCTCGAGCTTGCTGGCGAGGCCGATCTCCTTGAGGGTCTTGCCAATGAGCGGCGAGCCCAGCGGCACCAGCACCTCGGCCAGGAACTGGCGCTTGCCGGGATCGGGCAGCAGCTCCGAAAGGGTGTCGCGGTTGGGCAGCAGCCAGCGCCCGACCAGCGCCATGTAGAGAATGCCGAGGATGGTCAGCGGCAGGCCGATGGCGGTGACCTCGAACAGGGAGAAGGGCATCAGCCCCGAGGCCTGGGCCACCCCGTCCACCACCAGATTGGTGGAGGTGCCGATCAGGGTCGAGGTGCCGCCCATGATCGCCGCGTAGGAGAGCGGGATGAGAAAGCGCGAGGAGGGCTCGCCGACATTGTGGGCGAGCGCGATCACCAAAGGCGTGAGCGCCACCACCACCGGGGTGTTGTTGACGAAGGCCGACAGCCCGGCCACCGCGGCCATCATCACGATCAGGGTGACCACCGGCGAGACGTTGCCGATCCGTGCCATCCGGTTGCCCAGGTCCTCGATCATCCCGGTGCGCTCGAGGGCGGCGGAAAGCACGAACATGCAGGCCACGGTGAAGGGTGCGGGATTGGCGAAGGCGTCGAGCACCTCGCCGATCTCGAGGGTGCCGGTGAGTACCAGGAAGGCGGCCGCGCCCAGGGCCACGAACTCGACCCGCGCGCGCTCGGTGACGAAGGCGACGATGACGCCGACCAGAACCACCAGCACGAGGTAAGGGGCGAACTCGGCGGGCACGTGTTCTCCTCTCGTCGGATGGGCGGTGATGGCAACCGGACGGCGAACCGGCGAGGCAGGTTCGCGACCGCGCGGATCATAGGCGAGCCGCCGCCCGGGGCAAGCGACCTCGGGTCCGGCGGGACGCAGCCGGCTATGCGGGCGCCGGCAGCAGCCGCAGGGCCAGGGAGTTGATGCAGTAGCGCAGGCCGGTGGGCGGCGGGCCATCCTCGAAGACGTGACCGAGATGGGCATCGCAGCGGGCGCAGAGCACTTCGGTGCGGACCATGCCGGCGCTGCGATCCTCGCGCAGGGTGACGCACTCCTCCTCGAGCGGCTGCCAGAAGGAAGGCCAGCCGCTGCCGCTGTCGAACTTGGCCTTGCTGGAAAACAGCGGCTGGCGGCAGCAGGCGCAGAGATAGAGGCCGGGTGTCCTGCAGTTCCAGTAGGCGCCGCTGAAGGGCGGCTCGGTGGCGCCCCTGCGGGTGACATGATAGACCTCGAGCGGCAGACTCCGGCGCCATTCGGCGTCGCTTCGCACGACCTTCTTCGTCATCCGCTTTCCTCTCGACCAGCGCGGCTCGCCCCTTCAAGATAGCGCCGGCGGAACCGCCCGCCCAGCATTCGCGGCGGCAGTGGGAGTGGAGGAAGGATGCGCAGGCTCTACGGCTACTGGCGAAGCTCGGCGGCGTACCGGGTACGCATCGCCCTCAACATCAAGGGGCTGGAATACGAGCAGGTGGCGATCGATCTGCGCGCCGGCCACCAGAAGGCCCCCGAATATCTGCGGCGCAATCCCCACGGCCTAGTTCCCTGGTACGAGGAGGACGGAATCGGCATCAGCCAGTCCACCGCGATCATCGAATATCTCGAGGAAAGGTATCCCGAGCCGCCGCTGCTGCCGCGCGATCCCGCGGACCGGGCCACGGTGCGGGCCATCTGCCAGCTCATCGCCTGCGAGATCCATCCGCTCAACAATCTGCGGGTCCTCAACTATCTGCGGAGCGACTGGAACTGCGACGAGGAGCAGGTGATGCTCTGGTACCGGCACTGGATCGCCGAAGGGATGGAGATGGTCGAGCGCCAGCTCGAACGCACCGCCGGCAAGTACTGCTTCGGCGACAGCGTGACCATGGCCGATCTGTTCCTGGTGCCGCAGGTCTACAATGCGCGCCGCTATCACTGCCCGCTCGAGGCCTATCCCAAGGTCTGCTGGGTGGAGGCCAACTGCAACGCCCTCTTGCCCTTCGAGCTGGCCCTGCCGGAGCGGCAGCCGGACGCGGTCGCCTAGGAGGCCTCCCCGGCCGCCCGGGCGAGCGCCTCGAGCGCCGCCTCGAAGGGCAGGAGCACGCATTCATGGCGGCTTTTGACCTCCGCCACCGGGCGGAAGATGGCGAGCTCCGGCCAGACCGGATCGACCATCTCCCCGGCGAGCAGCCGGGCGAGATCGTCGCGGACCCGGCGCAGCGTCTGCAGCGTCGCATCCTGGCCCCGTTCGGCGAGGATGGCGGCCGCCGCCTCGGTCAGGAGGCAGCCGCGGGTCTTGTGCCCGATGGCGGCGATGCGCCCGTCCTCGAGCCGCAGATCGAGGGTGATGCGGTCGCCGCACAGGGGATTGTCGCGGGTGACGCGGATATCGGCCTGCTCGAGCCGGCCCTGTTTGCGGGCCCGCCTGGCCGCCTCGATGATGCGCTGGTTGTAGAGGCCGCTGTTCATCGCAGGGTCCGGATCACCTGTTCGAGCCCTTCGAGCAGGGCGTCGATATCGGCGGCATCGTTGTAGGGGGCGAGGCTCGCGCGCACGGTCGCCACCGTGCCGAACACGTCCATCAGCGGCTGCGCGCAATGGTGGCCGCCACGGGTGCAGACGCCGAAACCGTCGAGCATCTGGCAGACATCATGGGCATGCACGCCTTCGACCTCGAAGGCGACCACCCCGAAGCGGGCCCGGAGATCCCGGGGGCCATAGGTGCGCACCCCCGGCAGGGCTTCCAGACCGGCGAGCAGCCGCGATGTGAGGCTCTTTTCGTGGGCGGCGATCGCCTGCCAGTCGAGACCCGAGAGCCATTCCGCCGCCGCCCCCATGGCGATGGCCGGGCCGATCGGCGGGGTGCCCGCCTCGAAGCGGTGCGGCGGTGGCGCGTAGCGGGTCTCCTCGATGGTCACCCGACGGATCATCTCCCCGCCGCCGAGGAAGGGCGGCAGGGTCTCGAGCAGCTCCCAGCGCACCCAGAGCGCCCCCGCACCGGTGGCACCGAACATCTTGTGGCCCGAAAGCGCGTAGATGTCGCAGCCGAGGCCCGGTACTTCGAGCGGGCCGTGCGGGGCGCGCTGGGCGCCGTCGACCACCAGCAGCGCTCCCACCGCCCGTGCTCGCTCCGCCACCGGCGCCAGATCGGTCACCGCGCCGGTGACATTGGAACAGTGGGTGAGGGCGACGATCCGGGTGCTGCGGTCGATCCTGTCGTCGAGATCGGCCAGATCGAGCCGGCCGTCGGCGGTGACGTCGAGAGCGCGCAGCCGGGCGCCGCGCCGCCTCGCCAGCATCTGCCAGGGCACGATGTTGCTGTGATGCTCGAGCCGACTGATCAGGATGGTATCACCCGGACCCAGCCGCTCCTCCAGCACATGGGCGGCGAGATTGAGACCGAAGGTGGTGCCCGAGGTGAGGATCACCTCCTCGGGACGGGTGGCGCCCAGATAGCGGGCGATGCGCGCGCGGGCCTCGGCGAAGGCCTGGGTCGCCCGGTCGGCGAGGCGATAGACGCCGCGCTTGACGTTGGCCCGCCCGGCCATCTCGAAACCGGTCAGGGCCTCGGCGGCGGCGGCGCAGATCTGGCCGGTGGCGGCGTTGTCCAGATAGTGGAAGGGCGGCGGAATCCGGGAAAAGATGGGAAAGCTTCGCCGCAGTCCGGCCACGTCCAGGCTCATCGGCCGTGCTCCAGCTCGGCGCGCAGCATCTCCGGCGTGTCGAGATCCAGGAGTACGGCCGGATCTCCCACTTCCACCTCGACCAGCTGCTCGGCGAAGTCGCCCAAGAGATGCCGCGCCCCGACATCGCCCCGGATCGCGCGCATGGCCTCGAAGAAGGCGCGGCCGAACAGCACCGGATTGCCGCGCTTGCCGCCGCAGGTGGGGACGATGATGGCCCGGCCTTCGGCCGGATCGAAGGCTTCGATCAGACGGTCCACGAGCGGCGCGGTGATCCGCGGCATGTCGGCGAGGCAGACCAGCACTCCGTCGACCTCCTCGGGCAGGGCATCGAGCCCCACCCGGAGCGAACTGCTGAGCCCTTCGGCATGATCGGGATTGTGCACCAGGGTCACTGGCAGATGGGCGAGGGCGGCCGCCACCCGGTCGCTTTCATGGCCGGTCACCACCACCACCGGCCGCGCTCTGGAGGCCAGCAGGGCCTCCACCACATGGCGGACCATCGGCTTGCCGCCGATTTCCAGCAGCAGCTTGTTGGGGCCACCCATACGGCGGGAACGGCCGGCTGCCAGCACCAGGGCCGCGACCTTCGGTTCGGCGGTCTCCCGGGGGCGGGCCTCGCGCGGCTGCGGCCGGTCGGGGATCTCGGCCAGGAGGCCGCCCACTCCCATGCGCATGATATCTTCCGGGGTGACCTCCAGCCCGGCGGCGAGCCGCTCCAGCACCCAGTCGAGGCCGTTGCGTTTGGGCGAGCGGCAGCAGCCGGGAAGCCCCAGCACAGGAACACCATCCAGCTCCGCCAGCAGCAGGAGATTGCCGGGATCGACCGGCATGCCGAAATGACGGAGACGGCCGCCGGCGGTCTCGATCGCTCTGGGCACCACGTCGCGGCGATCGGTGATCGCCGAGGCGCCGGCGATCAGCAGCATGTCGCAGCCCTGGCGGTGCGCGGCGGCGACCGCCGCGGCGAGAGCATCGATATCGTGCGGGCAACGGTTCTCGGACAAAAGATCGCCGCCGAGACCGGCGATCCGCTCGCGGGTGACCCGCAGGGTCTTGTCGAAGAGCTTCTCCGCCATGCCCGGCAACTGCGTCTGGATCAGGCGGGCACCGAACCGCCGGAAGGGCGCGAGATCGAGGATCGCCCCCCCGCCGGCGATCGCCAGGCAGTCCCGGAGTGCGGGCTCGGGCACCGCGAAGGGGATGATCTTGATGGTCGCCACCATGTCGCGGGCGGCGACCCGGGCAAAGGGCGGCAGGGTGGCGAGGGTGATGGCCTCGTCGGCCATGTTGAAGCGATCGACGAGATCGCGCGCGACCTGCAGAAGACCCGGCGCCTCGGCGTAGAGATTGACCCGGCCGGTGGTGGCCCTTCCTGCGCGGATGCCGGGACGGGCGAGGGCCGCCCCGAGCCGCGCCGCGGCCTCGTCCTCGTGCACATCACCGGGCTCGAGACGGGCGGCCATCACCGTTTCGATGCCCGCCCGCGCCAGCAGGGCGATGTCCTCGGCCGAAAGCCGTCTGCCCTTCCGAACGTCGACGCCCGGTGCACGAATCCCGTGCGCCAGGATGGCGCCCTCGGCTTCGGCGACCGGCAGCGGTCCGAACTTCAAGGGGCGTCTCCGCGCCTACTTCTCGAAGGGCTTGCTGTCGCCATAGGCAATGGCCTCGATATCCTTGCTGCCCATCAGCAGCAGGATGGCGAGCGGCGAGCGGGCGTCGGGATTGGCCTCGAGAAAGGCCTTGGAGACGCCCAGCACGGCGGAGATCGCCAGGGTCTCGGGGTCGCCGAAGGTGCTGAGATTGCCGTAGAGCTCGTCATCGAAGGTGACGATCTCGTAGATCTGCTTGCCGCCCACCTCGAAATCCTCGAGGTCGCTGTTGTCGATCTCGGCGAAGTAGAGCTGGGCACCGGTGCGCTCGTTGTCGTTGAGGGTACGCACCAGGTCGGACTGCGGGGCGATCACGTCGAACACGCATTCGGCCTTGCCCTCGAGTACCGCCAGGGCACCCTCGAAGCCGTTGGCCGGGTAGATCTTGATGCCGCCGTAGAGATCGGGGGCGATGCTCTGCAGCACCAGCATGGTCGCCAGTGAGCCCGAGCCCATGCTGCCGGCGGCGACGGTTCCATCCCCCACCTCGTCGAGATCACCGACACCCGAGCCGCGGCGGCAGAGCAGCAGGCCGAGTTCCTTGTAGAGCTCGCCCATGATCTCGACCTTGTCGGTGACGCTCTCGTCGATGGCCGAAGCGTAGAAGGCCACCGCATCGCCCTGGGCGATGAAGCCGTCGCATTCCCCGGCCAAGGTGCGGTTGAGATTGTCGATCGAGCCCTTGCTCGGGACCACCTCGATCTCGAGCGCGCCCATGGTGAGCTGCTTGGCCAGCTCGGCCAGCTTCTGCCCGACCCGGATGTAGGTCTTGCCGGGGCTTCCGGTGCACAGACGCATGGTCACCGCCGCCTCGGCGGGTGCCGACAGCAGCGGTGAACCGGCGGCCACCAGCAGCAGCGCCAGCCACAGTGCGAGCCTCCTCATGATCTGCTTTCTCCTCTGGAGGAAGGAACCTGCGCGGTGCCGCGACGCAGCACCGCGGTCATTTCGGCGAGAATGGAGATGGCGATCTCGGCCGGGCTGACGGCCCCGATATCGAGGCCCGCGGGGCCGTGGATGCGGGCCAGCTCGGCATCGGTGAAGCCGGCCTCGCGCAGTCGCTCGAGCCGTTTGCGGTGGGTCCGGCTGCTGCCGAGAGCGGCGATGTAGAAGGCATCGGAGCGCAGCGCCACGGAGAGCGCCGGATCGTCGAGCTTGGGATCGTGGCTCAATGTTACCACCGCGGTGCGGCGATCGGGGGCCAGGGCTTCGAGCGCCTCGTCCGGCCACTCGCTCACCAGATCGATGTCGGGGAAACGGGTATCGGTGGCGAAGGCCCGCCTCGGATCGACGATGGTCACCGCATAGCCGGTGAGCGCGGCCATCGGCGCCAGCGCCTGGGCGATATGCACGGCACCGATCAGGATGAGCCGGAGCGGCGGGTTGAAAACCTGGAGGAAGACGCGACCCTTCGAGGTTTCGACGAGGCGACTGCGATCCTCGCGCAGGGCCTGCCCCGCCGCCTCGACGACATCCGCCGGCAACGGCCCGCCCCACACCAGTTCGCCATCGACGATCAGCGCCTCCTCGTGGGAATCGAGAAAGCGCAGCAGGCAGACCGGGCGCTTCTCCGCCCGCGCCTGGTTGAGCCGCTCCAGAAGCGCGAGCTTCATTCCACCGCCTCGACATAGACCCGCACACGGCCGCCGCAGGCGAGCCCGACCTCCCAGGCCTGTTCGTCGGAGACGCCGAACTCCAGGAGACGGGGAGGGGCGCCCTGCATGACTTCCATGGCTTCGCGGATCACCGCCCCCTCGATGCAGCCGCCAGAAACCGAACCCAGCATCTCTCCCGTTTCGTCCACCACGAGCTGGCTGCCGGCCGGCCGCGGCGAGGAGCCCCAGGTGGAAACCACGGTGGCGATCGCCACCTTGCGCCCTTCCCGGCGCCAGGCCTCGGCCACATCCAGGAGACGTGCGTCCTCGATCATGCTGCCTCCCGCTCGGCGCGTGCTAGCCATCGCTGATGGCCCTCGGCCCGGCGGCTGCCCGGCCGCGCGAGCACTTCGGCGAGCTGCCGCAGGCTTTCCAGATTGTGGATGGTGCGCAGCTCGTCGACGTGGCGGACCATCGCCCGCGCTCCGGCGGAGATGGGCGCATAGGCGTCGAAGCGCAAGAGCGGGTTGAGCCAGATCAGCCGCCGGCAGCTCTTGTGCAGCCGCTCCATTTCGGCCTCCAGCCCGGCCCCGGCCTCACGGTCGAGCCCGTCGGTGATCAGCAGCACCACCGCCCCCTGGCCGAGCACCCGGCGCGACCATTCGAGATTGAACTGGCGCAGACAATGGCCGATGCGGGTGCCGCCACCCCAGTCCTGCACCACTTCGGTGATGCGCGACAGGGCCAGATCGATGTCGCGCTTGCGCAGGTACCGGGTGATGTTGGTGAGGCGGGTGCCGAACAGGAAGCTGTAGACCCGGTCGCGGTCGTTGGTGAGGGTGTGCATGAACAGAAGCAGCATGCGGGAATAGCGGCTCATCGAACCGGAGATGTCGCAGAGGATGACGAGCGGCGGATGGCGCCGGATGCGCTTCTTGCGGGCGAGATCGATGGCTGCTCCGCCGCCCCGCATGCTTTGTCTGAGGGTGCGCCGCAGATCGATCCGCCGCCCGTGCGGATGGGGGGCGAAGCGGCGGGTCGGGATCTCCATGATGGGCAGGCGCATGCGGCGGATCTCGCGGCGCGCCGCGGCCAGCTCGTCGGCGCTCATCTGCTCGAAATCCTTGTGCTGCAGCAGCTCCCGCTCGGAATAGGTCATGAAGGCGTCGAGCTCGACGGTGGGCTCCTCCTGCTCGCCTTCGCCCTCGCCCCGACCCGGCCGCTTTTCCGGCGCGAAGGCCTCGGCCACCCGGCGGCTCGCTTCCTCGCCCTCCTCGGTGGCCCGCCCGGTCTCGATCTGCGGCAGCATCAGCCGCATCATCCGCTCGAGGAGCTGCGGATCGCGCCAGAAGATGTGGAAGCACTGGTCGAAGATCTCGCGCTGGTCCTGGCGATTGACGAACACCGCGTGCAGCGTCCAGTAGAGATCGTCACGGCGCTCGAAGCCCACCGTCTCGATGGCCCGCAGCGCCTCCAGTACCCGGCCGGGTCCGACCGGCAGGCCGGCGGCCCGGAGCGCCCGGGCGAAATGCATCACGTTGCGGGCGAAGCGCCCACCCGCCGGGGCCAGCGGAAGAGTGTCGTTCACGC
>CAYYZI010000016.1:0-15482 GCA_964475675.1 uncultured Geminicoccaceae bacterium | reverse complement strand
ATCCTTCGTCAGCGCCACTGCCCGTGCCAGCAGAGCGTCGGGCTCGCCATGCACCAGCACGCGCTTGTTGCGGGAGCCGGCCCCACCCAAGAGCTCGACCGCCGAGGCGGGCACGCCGAAGGCCCGGGCCAGCAGGCGGCGGAGGGCGGCATTGGCGCGACCGCCCTCGGCGGGCACCGCCACCCGCACCGCCAGCCAGCGGCGGCCGGCGGCATCCTCGACGGTCCCGGCGATGCGGTCGGCGCCGGCCCTTGGCGTCACGCGCACCGCCAGTTCGACGCCCGTATCGGTCGCCCGCCACGGCTCCGCCACCGTCCCACCCGGCTCAGAAGCAGAGCAGCTCGAAAGCCAGATCGCGGACGAAATAGAGCGCCAGGATGAGCACGATCGGCGAGATGTCGAGCCCGCCCAGACTGGGCAGGAAATTGCGGATCGGTGCCAGCAGCGGCTCGGTGATGCGGTGCAGGAACTCGCCCGCCTGCCAGACGATGCGGTTGTGGGTGTTGAGGACGTTGAAGGCCACCAGCCAGCTCAGCACGACCGAGGCGATGAGCAGCCAGATGTAGATGGAGACGACCGTATCGATCAGTCTGCAGAGCGCATACATGACACTTTCGCCTCATCGCCGGGCCGCGGACGCAACTCCGGTTAGCGGATCTCGGATCGGCCGGCAAGCATCGCCCGGAAGGGAGGGGCTGCAGCCGGGCGGCGAGGGCGCTGCCCCCGCGGTTGTCCGGCGGCCGCCGTCCGCGATCTCTCGGGACCGCGGACGGGACGGCCGCTGGTCTCCGGTTCAGGCGGGGAGGTGCTCGTCCTCGAACAGCGCCACCGCGTCGGCCAGACGACGCAGCGCGAACACCAGCGAGGATTCGTCACGGAGCCGGAAGGCGGTGGCCACCAGCATGGCGGCGCTGATCACGGCATCGCCGCGGTCTTCGCGCTGCGGATGCGGATGGACGGGGGCTTCTTCGGGGGTGTTCTGCTCGTAACTGAGAATTGCTGCCAGAGCTTTCATTCTCGCTTCCCTCGATGCAGTTGGCGCAAACACGCAGGTCCTCCAAAAAAGAGCCCCCGCAAGCGGCTGCTCGGCGGGGGCGCAGTGAGGGAGGGAGGCACCGTCTGACTTGACGCGCTGAACATACCGTTAACCGAAATGCCCGTCAACAAGAATTGCATTGGCTGTACTTAAAAACATCAATGACTTCACCGCAAAGCCTTGGCAACTCTTGGAGAAAATTTTGCGACAAGTTTATCTATTTCCGACGCGATCAAGACGACTTTCGGAAAATGCTGGTTTTTCAGCACCTTGTACGCCAAACCCACATCAGGCGTCACTTCAACCTTCACCCCGCCGGGCATGCCGATCCGATCGTGCGAAAGCCCGCTGCTACCTATATCAAACATCGAAAAGAAACGCTAGCACAAAATGTTAGGTCGAAATTCTCAGAGCTGACTTGATGATGTCACGGCGTTCCGGTCGGAGGTGCGCTGAGCATCAGGAACATGGTCAGCGCATCCTCCGCCTCCTGATCCAGCTCGAAGGCCAGATGCAGCCGCTCGGGACCGCCGCCCATCACCCGGGCGGCGAAGCCCGCGGCATGGCCGAAACAGCCGCTGTGGAGCTGCACCCGGCGGCCCTTCCAGTCCGGCCGGCCGGGCACGACCGCCGCCCCGCCGAGGGAAATGTCCTCGAGGCCGGCCTCCAGAGTTTCGCCGCGGCAGACCAAGCGCACCGGCAGGGTCACCGGATAGCGGCGGTACAGACGACGCTCGCGGGGGGGGCTGACGGGTCCGGCAGAGGGGTGATCGGGGCTGGTCACGATGCGGGGCTCCTTGCTCGGCCGCCCGAGGGAGCGATGCAGGATGCCGTGGCGGCGCAGCCCGCATCCTAGTCGCGGCAAGTTAAGCGCCGGTTAACGCCGCTCTGGCGGTGGCCCCTTGTCCTCTGGTATAGAGCGCTCACTTTCCTGCTCGAACAGCGACAACGGCTTTCCGAGGAACAATGGCCGGACATTCCCAGTTCAAGAACATCATGCACCGCAAGAACCGCCAGGACGCCGCCCGCGCGCGGCGGTTCACGCGGCTGGTGCGCGAGGTCCAGGTCGCGGCCCGCTCGGGGCTGCCCGACCCCGCCCACAATCCCCGCCTGCGCAGCGCCATCCAGGCGGCCAAGGCGGCCAACGTGCCCAAGGAGAACATCGAGCGCGCCATCAAGAAGGCCCAGGGCGGCGAGGGCGAAGCGTACGAGGAGGTCCGCTACGAGGGCTACGGGCCGGGCGGCGTGGCGATCATCGTCGAGGCCCTGACCGACAACCGCAACCGCACCGCGGCCGAGATCCGCGCCGCCTTCAGCCGCCACGGCGGCAGTCTCGGCGAGAGCGGCAGCGTCAGCTTCCAGTTCGAGCGCATCGGCGTGGTCCGCTATCCGGCCGCCGCGGCGACCGCCGACGCCATGCTCGAAGCGGCCATCGAGGCCGGCGCCGAGGACTGTGTGAGCAGCGAGGAAGGCCACGAGGTGCGCTGCGCGCCCGAGGATCTGGGCAGCGTCCGCGAGGCCCTCGAGGAGCGCTTCGGCCCGCCCGAGGAGGCCGCCCTGAGCTGGCAGCCGCAGGTCACGGTGCCGGTGTCCGAGGACAAGGCGCAGACCCTCTTCAAGCTCCTGGAAGCGCTCGACGACAGCGACGATGTGCAGCGCGTGGTGGCCAATTTCGAAGTCTCCGAGGAGGTCCTGGCACGGCTCGCGTGATCCGCGTCCTCGGTCTCGACCCGGGCCTGCGGCATACTGGCTGGGGCATCGTCGAGGCGGACGGCAGCAGCCTTCGCTTTCTCGCCTGCGGCGTCGTCAAGGTGGCCGCGGAGGGGGCCCTCGCGCAGCGCCTCGAGCGCCTCTATGACGGGCTGCTGTCCACCATTCGCGAGCATCGGCCGGGCGAGGCGGCGGTCGAGGAAACGGTGGTCAACCGCAATGCCGGCTCCTCCCTCAAGCTGGGCCATGCCCGCGGCGTGGTACTGCTGGCCGCCGCCCATGGCGGTCTGGCGGTGCACGAATACGGGGCCAAGACCGTCAAGCGGGCGGTGACCGGTACCGGCGCCGCCGACAAGCATCAGGTGGCGAGCATGGTGCGGGTGCTGCTGCCCGGCTGCGGCACGCCCGGCGCCGATGCCGCCGACGCGCTGGCGGTGGCCATCTGCCATCTGCATCATCGGACCAGCCGGCGGCTGCTGGCGGCGGTGTCATCATGATCGCGCTTCTGCGCGGACGGGTCGCCATGCTCGAGGAGGAGGCGGTGGTGATCGATGTCGGCGGCGTCGGCTACCGGGTCTTCTGTGCCGCCCGTACCCTCGCCGGCCTGCCGGCGGTCGGCGAGGCGGCGGAACTGCTGATCGAGACCCACATGCGGGAAGGGGCGATCCAGCTTTTCGGCTTCGAGAACCGCGCCGAGCAGCACTGGTTCCGCCTGCTGCAGAACATCCAGGGGGTGGGGGCGCGCCTCGCCCTCTCCCTGCTCTCGACCCTCACCCCGGACGAGCTGGCGGCGGCCATCCTCGCCCAGGACCGGGCGGCGCTGAGCCGCGCCAGCGGGGTCGGACCGCGCCTCGCCGGCCGCATCATCGCCGAGCTCAAGGACCGCATGGGCGGGCTGCCGCCGGCGATCTCCGGCACCGCTCCGGCGCCCGCCGGCGGCAGCGATGTCGAGGATGCGGTTTCCGCGCTGGTCCATCTCGGCTATGGGCGCAGCGAGGCCTGGCGGGCGGTGACCGCGGCCCGCGCCGCGCTCGGCGAGGAAGCCGGGGTCGACCGTCTGATCCGCGAGGCCCTCAAGGAGCTCGCCCCGTGACCGACCGGCTGACTACCCGCGAGGAGACCGGCGAGGACATCGATCAGAGCCTGCGCCCGCGCCGTCTCGACAGCTTCATCGGCCAGCACCGCCAGCGCGCCAATCTGCGGGTGTTCATCGATGCCGCCCGCGGCCGCAGCGAGCCCCTCGATCACGTGCTGTTCGCCGGGCCGCCCGGGCTCGGCAAGACCACCCTCGCCCAGATCGTGGCCACCGAGCTCGGCGTCGGCTTCCGCATGACCTCGGGGCCGATCATCGTCCGCGCCGGCGATCTCGCCGCATTGCTGACCAACCTGCAGCCCCGCGATGTCCTGTTCATCGACGAGATCCACCGGCTGAGCCCGGCGGTCGAGGAAATCCTCTATCCGGCGATGGAGGACTTCAAGCTCGACCTGATGATCGGCGAGGGCCCGGCGGCCCGCTCGGTGCGCATCGATTTGCCGCCCTTCACCCTGATCGGCGCCACCACCCGCACCGGGCTCCTGACCACGCCGCTGCGCGACCGCTTCGGGATCCTCTCGCGGCTGGAATTCTACGGGGTCGAGGAGCTCGAGGAGATCGTCCGCCGCGGCGCCGGATTGCTGGGTCTCGAGCTGACCGCCGCCGGCGCCCGGGAGATCGCCCGCCGTGCCCGCGGCACGCCGCGCATCGCTACCCGCCTCCTGCGCCGCGTGCGCGATTTCGCGACGGTACGCGGCGACGGGCCGGTGGATGCGGCGCTGGCCGATCAGGCCCTGACCCGTCTCGAGGTCGATCATCTCGGCCTCGATGCCCTGGATCGCCGCTATCTCGGCGCCATCGCCCACAATTACGGGGGCGGCCCGGTGGGCATCGAGACCCTGGCGGCGGCGCTGTCCGAGCAGCGCGACACCCTCGAGGAGACGGTCGAGCCCTTCCTGCTGCAGCAGGGCCTGCTCCAGCGCACGCCGCGCGGGCGTCTGCTGACCCGGCTGGCCTGGCAGCATCTCGGCCTCGAGATGCCTCGCCATCTCACCGCGCAGCCCGAACTGTTCGACGGGAACGGCGAGTGAGCGAAGCCCACCGGAAGCATTCCGCGGCCTTTCGCGTCTACTACGAGGACACCGACGCCGCGGGGATCGTCTATCATGCCAACTATCTGCGTTTCGCCGAGCGCGCCCGCACCGAGATGCTGCGCGCCTGGGGCTTCGATCATCCCACCCTCAAGGAGCGCTTCGGGGTCCATTTCGCGGTCCGCCGCTGCCGCATCGAGTTCCGCAGCCCGGCCCGTCTCGACGACATGCTGACGGTGGAGAGCGAGGTGCTGGGGGTGCACGGCGCCCGGCTCGAGCTGATGCAGCGGATCCGCACCGAGGCGGCGGCCGTCGCCGATATCGCCATCACCCTGGCGCTGGTCGATCTGCGGCTGCGCCCGGTGCGCGTGCTGCGGGTGCTGCCGGCCGAACTGCTGGCGGCCGTCCCGCCCGGACCCCGGCAATCGTGAGGTTCCGCCTTGACAGGCTTTCGGGCGAAACTGATACCTCGGTATCCACGATCGATGCGTGACCTGCACGAAGCCGCGCACTATCTCCGGTCGTGCCGCCGGCAGGCCCGGCATCCCTCTCGCAATGCAGGAAACGGCGGAACATGGAAAGTGACGTGATCACCGGCGCCGGTCTCGGCGATGCGATGGCCGGCACCAGCATCCTGGGCCTGATCCTCGACGCCGATCCGATCGTCAAGCTCGTCATGCTGCTGCTGCTGCTGGCATCCCTGTGGTGCTGGGCGGTGATCATCGACAAGGCGGTGCGCCTCGGCCGGCTGCGGCGCAAGGCCAACCTGTTCGAGCGGGTGTTCTGGTCCGGCGCCTCCCTCGACGAGCTCTACCGGCGTCTCGCCAAGCGGCCCGACCACCCGATGGCGCTGATCTTCACCAACGCCATGGCGGAATGGAAGGAGGCGCCGAAGAACCTCGATCCGGAAGGGCAGCGCAACCTCATCGAGCGGGTGACACGGGTGATGGAGCTCACCCTGCAGCGGGAGATGGCGGCGCTGGAGCGCAGCCTGCCCTCGCTGGCGACGATCGGCTCCACCGCCCCCTTCGTCGGCCTGTTCGGCACCGTCTGGGGCATCATGAACAGCTTCCAGTCGATCGCCATGACCAAGAACACCACCCTCGCCGTGGTCGCCCCGGGCATCGCCGAGGCCCTGTTCGCCACGGCGATGGGTCTGCTGGCGGCGATCCCGGCGGTGGTCGCCTACAACAAGCTTTCCGAGATGCTCGACTCCTACGCCGAGCGGCTGGGCAGCTTCAGCGACGAGTTCAGCGTCGTGCTGGGGCGCGAACTCGACACGCTCAGGGTCGCCTGAGCCATGGCCGGAGGGCCGCTGCGCCGGGTCCGCAGGCGGTCGCGCCGCGGTCGCGACCGCCACCACATGGCGGAGATCAACGTCACCCCCTTCGTCGATGTCATGCTGGTGCTGCTGATCGTCTTCATGATCACCGCCCCGCTGCTGACCACCGGCGTCAATGTCGATCTGCCGCAGGCGAAGAGCTCGCCCCTGCCGGGCCAGGACGAACCGCTCGCGGTCACCCTCGCGGCCGACGGCACGATCTACATCCAGGACAGCGCCGTGCCGCTCGAGAACCTGGCCGCCCGGCTGGCGGCGATCACCGGCGAGAATCGCGAGACGCGGATCTTCGTGCGCGGCGACCGCAGCATCGACTACGGTCGGGTGATGGCGGTGGTCTCGGCCATCAACCAGGCCGGTTTCACGCGTGTGGCCCTGGTCACCGAGGCCCCCTCCCCCGGACGGGCGGCGGCCGGCGCGCCGGCGGAGCGGGCGCGTGCCGAAGCGGGGAGCCCGGACACGGGCCCCGAACTCTGAGGCGAGGGCCGTGCGACGGGCGCTGCTGCTCTCCTTCCTGCTGCATCTGGCGGTGGCCGGGATCGTCTGGCTGGGCGGCCTGATGCCGGGCCGGCGGCTGCCCGTCGAACAGGCGGTGACGGTGGAGATCGTCACCGAGCTGCCGCCCACCGAGAAGGCGGAGGCAACGCCGCCCGAGCCCGAGCCGGTGGAGGCGGCACCGCTGCCCGAGCGCAGTGCGGCGAGCCCGCCGCCCGAACCCGAGCCCACGCCGCCACCCGAGCCCGAGCCGCAGCCCGAACCGGCACCACCGCCCGAACCGCCAGCACCACCGCCGCAGCCCGAAGCACAGCCGGCCCCGGAGCCGGCGCCGGCACCGCTGCCGAAACCGGCGCCCAGGCCGGCAGTCGAGAAGGCGCCCCACGAGAAGGTGGCCCGCGCGATCCGCCCGCCCCGTCTCAAGCCCCGGCCGCCCGCGGCGAAACCCGAGACCCGGCTGGCAGCGGTCGCGCCGAAGCCGAAGCAGCCGGAGCCGCGGGCCGATGTCACCGATGCCGAGAAGGACGAGCCCTTCGATACCCTGCTGCGCAGCGTGGAAAGCCTCAACAAGCGGGTGCGCGCCGAGAAGAAGCGCGAGGGCAGGGGGCAGGTCGAGGCCGCCGGCGAACGGGCGGCGCGCCGGCCGGGCGACAGCGACAGCATGGTCTCCCTTGCGGCCCTCCAGACGATGGTCGAAAAGCAGATCTACCGCTGCTGGATCGTTCCGGTGGGGGCCAAGGGGGTGGGCAAGCTGCAGGTGGTGGTCCGCTTCTCGGTCGATCCGGACGGTTCGGTGCGGCGGCCGCGGGTGGTCGATGGCGAGCGCTTCGCGCGCGACCCGATCTTCCGCATCGTCGCCGAGAGTGCGGTACGTGCCGTCCGGCAATGTTCGCCCCTGCGGCTGCCGCGGGAAAGCTACGCCCAGTGGCGGGACATCGAGATGAACTTCGATCTGGAACGGGCCCTGAACGGATGACGCAAAGAGCTCTCACGCGACGCGCCCTGCTGATGGCCGGCACCGCCCTGGCGCTCGGCGGCCTGCCCCCGCCGGCCCGCGGCCAGCTTCGGGTGGACATCACCCGCGGCCAGATCGAGCCCTTGCCCATCGCCATCAGCCCGTTCGCCGGCGACGGTGCCGGCGCGGCGGAACTCGGTCGCAGCATCGCCGAGCTGGTGAGCGCCGATCTCGACGGCTCGGGCCTGTTCCGGACCATCGACCGCCGCGCCTATATCCAGGGCCCCGACGAGCTGCGCAACCTGCCGCGCTTCGCCGACTGGCGCCAGATCAACGCCCAGGGCCTGGTCACCGGCGTGGTGCGCACCACCGGCGCCGACGGGCTGGCGGTGGAGTTCCGCCTGTGGGACGTGTTCGCCGGTACCCAGATGGCCGGCTTCCGGTACGACCTGTCGCGGCGGCTGTGGCGCCGGGTGGCGCACAAGATCGCCGATGCGGTCTACGAGCGGATGACCGGCGAGAAGGGCTATTTCGACACGCGCATCGTCTATGTCAGCCAGACCGGCCCCGCCACCGACCGGGTCAAGCGCATCGCCATCATGGACCAGGACGGCGCCAACCACCGCTTCCTGACCCGCGGCCGCGAGCTGGTGCTGACCCCGCGCTTCACCCCGGATGCGCGCAGCGTCGCCTATCTCGCCTATCGCGGCCGCACCCCGGGGATCTACCTGCGCGATCTCGCGAGCGGTCGCGACCGGCGGATCGGCAGCTTTTCGGGCATGAACTTCAGCCCCCGCTTCTCGCCCGATGGCCGGCGGATGCTGATGACCATCGCCCGCGACGGCAACTCCGATATCTTCGCCTTCGAGCTCGCCAGCCGCCGTCTGACGCGGCTGACCGACCATCCGGCAATCGACACCTCGCCCTCCTTTTCGCCCGACGGCCGGCGGATCGTCTTCAACTCCGACCGCGGCGGCAGCCCCCAGCTCTACGTGATGGACAGCAGCGGCCGCAATCCGCAGCGCATCAGCTTCGGGGCGGGACGCTACGGCAGCCCGGCCTGGTCGCCGCGCGGCGATTTCATCGCCTTCACCAAGATCAAGGGCGGCTATTTTCACATCGGCGTGATGCGCCCCGACGGCAGCGACGAGCGGCTGATCACCCGCAGCTTCTACGACGAGGCGCCGGCATGGTCGCCCAACGGCCGGATCATCCTGTTCACCCGCCAGGATCCGGCCACCGACCGCACCCGGCTGATGCGGATCGACCTCACCGGATACAACCTTCAGGAGATCCCGACACCCACGGATGCATCCGACGGTGACTGGTCGGCCTTGATTCCCTGACTTCGGCCTTTATAAGCGAGGCGTCCTGCGAGATCCTCGATGCGTTCCCGCCCCCGCCCTTTCCGACGGCAAACCGAGAGGCTCCCCATGCTGCGTCGAATCCTGCCCATCCTGCTTCTCGCCTTCGTTCTCGCCGCCTGCAGCACGACCCCCGATCAGGCCAGCAGCGGTGCTTCGGGCGGCACCACCGCCCAGGGGGAAGAAGCCCTCAACGCCGAGGGGCTGCCCGAGGGCGATATCAGCCAGAGCGCGCTCGAGCAGGGGCCGGCGCCCGGCAGCCAGGAGGATCTGGAGATCAATGTCGGGGATCGGGTGTTCTTCGGCTTCGACAGTGCCGCCCTCGACCAGGCCGCCCAGGAGACCCTCGACCGGCAGGCGGCCTGGCTGATGCAGTTCCCCGATCTCACCGTCACCGTCGAGGGCCATGCCGACGAGCGCGGCACCGCCGAGTACAATCTGGCGCTGGGCGAACGCCGCGCCGCCGCGGTCAAGAACTATCTCACCGCCAGGGGCATCGCTCCCGATCGCATCCTCACCATTTCCTACGGCGAGGAGCGCCCGGTCGATCCCGGTCACAACGAGGCCGCCTGGGCCCTCAACCGGCGCGCCGTCACCGTGGTCAACGTGGTCAACTGAGCGGGCCCGCGGAGGCCGCGCCGATGCGCCCTGCCCTGCTGCTGACGAGCTTGCTGCTGCTGGCCGCGGCCCGGCCGCTGGCAGCGCTGCCGCAACTCGCCCCGGCGCTCGCCGGGACCGCTCGCGAGACGGCCGAGCTGCGCGGCATACTGCTGGCCAGGCTACAGCCGGCGACGATCGCCTGGCCGGCTTCGAGGCGCGCCTGCAGCGTCTCGAGGAGGAGCTGCGGCGCCTCACCGGCCGGCTGGAGGAGCTGGAATATCGCGAGCGGCAGCTCGAGCGATCGGCGGCGGCGGGCGCCTCGCCGCCAGTAGCCGAGGAGCAGCCGGCGACCGCCGGCGCGGCACCCGAAAGCCTGGCGGCGCCGTCCGTCGCGGAGACCGCAGAGGGTGCCGCGGCGCCGGCCGGGACCGGGACGGCGGCGGCCACCGCCGCCCCCATCGAACCCGATGCCGCGGCGAAAAAGGGCTATGTGCTCGGCACCATTCCCCGGGACGCGCTGCGCAATCCGCCGGCCACCGGTGCCGACGCAGAGGCTGCCGCGGCAGGCGGAAAGGCCGCCGCCGGCGAGGTCGCGGCGAACTCCGGGGCATCGCCGGAGGAACGCTACCGCGCCGCGCTGGGACTTCTGGAGGCCGGCGATTTCGACGCCGCGGAGAAGGCGTTTTCGCGCTTTCTGGAGGATTTCCCGGACCATCCCAAGGCCGCCAACGCCGCCTTCTGGCTGGGCGAGACCTATTTCTTCCGCCAGGATTACGCCACCGCGGCGGCGGTCTACGCCCGCAACTATCGCACCTACGGCCCGGAAGCGCCACGGGCGCCCGACACGCTTTTGAAGCTGGGCATGGCGCTGGCCGCGATCGGCGACCGCGAGCGCGCCTGCCAGACCTTCGCCGAGCTCGGGCGCCGCTATCCCAGGGCGCCGGCACCGGTGCGCCAGGCCCTCGAGCGTGAGCGGGCGGCGATCGGCTGCAGCTGAGACGGGCCCTCTCGGGCCGGAGGAATTCGCCGGCCTGATGGCGCCCTTCGCGCCGTTCGAGCCGAACCCCTCGCTGGCGGTGGCCCTTTCCGGCGGCGCCGACAGCATGGCCCTGCTGGCGCTCGCGCGGGACTGGGTGGCGGCGCGGGATGGCGAGCTCCTGGCGCTGATCGTCGATCACGGCCTGCGTCCGCAATCGGCCGCCGAGGCGGCGCGGGTCGCCGGCTGGGCGGAAGCGCTCGGGGTGCAGGCCGAAGTCCTTCGCTGGCGGGGCGAGAAACCGGCGACCCGCATTCAGGAGCGGGCCCGGGAGGTGCGCTACGCCCTCTTGCGGGCCGCTTGCCGGCGGGCCGGCATCCTCCATCTCCTGACCGCCCATCACCGCGACGATCTGGCCGAGACGGTGGCCCTGCGCAAGGCCCGCGGCAGCGGACGGATCGGTCTCGCCGGAATGGCCGCCGAGCGCTTTTTCGAGGAGTTGCGGCTGCTGCGACCGCTCCTGCCGGTTCCCCGCCGGCGTCTCGAGGCCAGTCTGCGCCAGCGCGGCCTGCCCTGGCTCGAGGATCCGAGCAATCTCGACCCCCGTTTCGCCCGCGGCCGGCTGCGCCTCGCCGGCCCGCTGCCGGTGGCCGAACTGCTGGCCGAGGCCGCCGCGGCGGCGAGCTTCCGGGCATCCCTCGAACAGGAACTGGCGCGCTTCTGCGCCCGCCATGTGCGACCGCATCCGCTCGGGCTGGTGGAGCTGGAGGCCGCGGCCTGGCGGCGGCTCGCCCCGGAGATCGGCGAATGGGTACTGGAACGGGCGCTGCTGCTGGCCGGCGGCGGCCGCTATCCGCCACGCCGCCGGCGGCTGGTGGATCTGGCGGCGGTGCTGCGCGAGCCCGGTGCCGGCCGGCGCACCCTCGCCGGCTGCCTGATCGAGGAGCATGCCGGCCGCCTCCGCATCGGCCGCGAGCCGGGACGGGTCGCCCCGCCCGGCGACTGTCTGCCCGGTCGCAGCCTGCTGTGGGACGGCCGCTGGCGGCTGGAGCTCGGCGAAGGCCAGGCGCCGGTGACCGTCATCGCTCTCGGGATGCTCGAGGATCCGCTGCTGCGGCGGCTGCTGGCCCGGGCGCGGAGCTGCGACATCCCTTCCTGGTTCGCCCGCAGCCTGCCGGTGGTGCTGTGCCGGGGGCGGCTGCTGCACTGGCCGCTGGCCCGCCGTCCGCCGCCGCGGCGACGGTTGCGGTTGATTCCGGCGCCCCGCCGGCGGCTCGCCGAAAGCCCTCCCGACGGGATTCTTGTTTCAACGTTTCGTTAGCATAACTATTATAGGGTCTCGACGGTCGGATCGCGACGCCACGACATGGCGGTGGCAGCGACCGGGCCGACGATCAGGCAAAAGAGGTCTTTCGGTGAACAATTTCAGCAAGAACCTTGCCCTTTGGGTGATCATCGGCCTGCTGCTCATCGCCCTCGTCAATCTCTTCCAGGGCTCGCAGCCCCGTACGCCCCAGACCAGCCTCGCCTATTCCGACTTCCTGTCGGATGTCGAGGCCGGCCGGGTCAGCGAGGTGGCCATCCAGGGCGAGGCGATCTCGGGCCGCTACACCGATGGTCGGCCCTTCCAGACCTTCGCCCCCCAGGATCCCAAGCTGATCGATCGGCTGACCGAATCGGGGGTGCGCATCACGGTGATGCCGGTGGACGAGAACATGCCCTCGCTGCTGGGCGTGCTGGTCTCCTGGTTCCCCATGCTGCTGCTGATCGGGGTCTGGATCTTCTTCATGCGGCAGATGCAGTCGGGAGGCGGCAAGGCGATGGGCTTCGGCAAGTCGCGGGCGCGCCTGCTGACCGAGAAGCACGGCCGCGTCACCTTCGCCGATGTCGCCGGCATCGACGAGGCCAAGGAGGAGCTCGAGGAGATCGTCGAGTTCCTCAAGAATCCCCAGAAGTTCCAGCAGCTCGGCGGGCGCATCCCCAAGGGCTGTCTGCTGGTGGGCCCGCCCGGTACCGGCAAGACCCTGCTCGCCCGGGCCATCGCCGGCGAGGCCAACGTGCCCTTCTTCACCATCTCGGGCTCGGACTTCGTCGAGATGTTCGTCGGCGTCGGCGCTTCGCGCGTCCGCGACATGTTCGAGCAGGCCAAGAAGCACGCCCCCTGTCTGGTGTTCATCGACGAGATCGATGCGGTCGGCCGCCATCGCGGCGCCGGGCTCGGCGGCGGCAATGACGAGCGCGAACAGACCCTCAACCAGCTGCTGGTCGAGATGGACGGGTTCGAGGCCAATGAGGGGGTGATCCTGATCGCCGCCACCAACCGCCCCGACGTGCTCGATCCGGCCCTGCTGCGTCCCGGCCGTTTCGACCGCCAGGTGGTGGTCTCCAATCCCGATGTCGTCGGCCGCGAGAAGATCCTCAACGTCCACATCAAGAAGATCCGGGTCGGCCCCGATGTCGACACCCGGGTGATCGCCCGCGGCACGCCCGGCTTCTCCGGCGCCGATCTCGCCAACATCGTCAACGAGGCGGCGCTGCTGGCCGCCCGGCGCGGCAAGCGGATGGTGACCATGGCCGAGTTCGAGGCGGCCAAGGACAAGATCATGATGGGCGTCGAGCGCCGCTCGATGGTGATGACCGACGAGGAAAAGCGTCTCACCGCCTATCACGAGGCCGGTCACGCGCTGGTCGCCTATTTCACCCCCAGCTCCGATCCCATCCACAAGGCCACGATCATCCCCCGCGGCCGGGCACTGGGCATGGTCATGCGCCTGCCGGAAGGGGACCGCATCTCGGTCAGCCGCGAGAAGCTGGAAGGCGATCTGGCGGTGGCCATGGGTGGCCGCGTCGCCGAGGAGCTCATTTTCGGCCGCGAGAAGGTGACCGCCGGCGCCGCTTCGGATATCGAGCAGGCGACCAAGATCGCCCGCCACATGGTCACCCAGTGGGGCATGAGTGATGCGCTGGGCCCGGTGGGCTATGCCGAGAACAGCCAGGAAGTGTTCCTCGGCCATTCCATCACCCAGACCAAGATGATCTCCGAGGCCACCGCCCAGAAGATCGACGAGGAGATCCGCCGCATCGTCGAGGAAGGGTACCAGGAGGCGCGCCGGATCCTCGAAGAAAAGCTTGAACTTCTCCACGAGCTGGCCCAGGCGCTGCTGGAATACGAGACCCTGACCGGCGAGGATATCGACCGCATCATGCGCGGCGAGCCGGTGGTGCGCGCCGAAGGCGGCGACGACACGCCCAGTGCCGCCGCCCCCAGCACCGGCGGCAAGCGCAGCTCGGTGCCCCCCACCAAGCGGCCGCTGGGCGGCGAAGGCGGCATCCGGCCGAGCCCGCAGCCCGGCACCTGAATCCGGGCGGCTCCGGCCGCCCGCTTCCCGATGATGCGAAGGCGCCGCCGATGGGCGGCGCCTTCCGCGTTTCGGCGGCGGAATCGCACCAAGGGTGTCTTTCGCCGCCGCTGCCGCCATGATATCCGCGCGGCGGCGGGAACGCCGGCACGGGAGGGGGCATGCGCGGCACCATTCTGGTCCTCAATGCGGGCTCTTCGAGCGTCAAGTTCTCCCTCTTCGGGACGGGCGCGACGGCCGGGCTCGAGCTCCTGTCCCGCGGCCAGGTCGAGGGCATCGGCACCTCCCCCCGGTTCCTCGCCCGCAGCGGCAGCGGCGAAACGCTGGTGCGTCGGGAGTGGCCGGCGGATGACGGCTTCGACCACGAGCGGGCAATCGCCACCATCCTCGGCTGGCTGGAAGCGGAGGGCGGGGAAGACGCCTTGCGCGCCGCCGGGCATCGGGTGGTGCACGGCGGCACCGCGTTCGCCGCGCCGATCCGCGTCGACGATGCGGTACTGGCGCGGCTCGAGAGCTTCTGCCCGCTCGCTCCCCTGCACCAGCCGCACAATCTGGCGGGGATCCGGGCCTTGCGCCGGCTGCGTCCCGGGCTGCCGCAGATCGCCTGTTTCGATACCGCCTTCCATCGCGCGCGCCCGGCGATCGCCGACCGTTTCGCCCTGCCCGAGGAATTCTTCGCGGGCGGGATCCGCCGCTACGGCTTCCACGGCCTTTCCTACGAGTACATCACCGCCGTCCTGGCCGAGCGGGATCCCCACCTCGCCGCCGGCCGCGTGCTGGTGGCCCATCTCGGCAACGGTGCCAGCATCTGCGCCATCCGCGCTGGCCGGCCGGTGGATACCAGCATGAGCTTCACGCCGCTCGACGGGCTGGTGATGGGGACCCGGCCGGGCACGCTCGATCCCGGGGTGCTCCTGCATCTGCTGCAGGCCCGCGGAATGGATGCGGGGGATCTCGAGGAGCTCTTGTATCACCGCAGCGGTCTGCTCGGGGTGTCGGGCATCAGCAGCGACATGCGCGAACTGCTGGCGCGCCTCGACGATCCACGGGCGGCGCTGGCGGTGGAGCTCTTCGTCTACCGCGCGGTACGCGAGCTGGGCGGGCTGGTGGCGGTGATGGGCGGCCTCGACGGGCTGGTGTTCACCGGCGGCATCGGCGAGCATGCGGCGGAGATCCGGGCCCGCATCTGCGAAGGGATCGGATGGCTGGGCGTGACTCTCGATGCCGAGGCCAACCGGCGCGGAGCACCGCTCGTTTCCACCCCGCAGAGCCGGGTGCGGGTGCATGTGATGGCCACCGACGAGGAGCGGATGATCGCCCGCCACACCCTTTCGCTGCTCGGCGGCTGAGGGCCGGGCGGCCCGCCTCAGATGGGATCGTCGGTGAGGGCCGAGGAGGAAGGCGGGCTCTCGTCCTGCCCTTCGGGCCAGCAGGCCTCGCGCCAGCGCCGGCTCTGCATCTCGGTCAGCCGGCTGGCGGTGCGGGCGAATTCGAAGGCGAGTTCGGGCGGCGGTTCGAGCTGGT
>CAYYZI010000015.1:0-15673 GCA_964475675.1 uncultured Geminicoccaceae bacterium | reverse complement strand
GGGCCGGCCGGGCCGGGCGGGGGAGGCCGAGGGATTATTCATGACGCGAGTTTCTTGAATTGGAGTCAGAAACTCCGCAACACACGACGCCGTGAACCGGAGGAAATCCGCTCGCCGGCGGCGGCCGGCAATTGACGCCGGGACGAAGGATCCCTTTCTGTGTATGGAGGGCCCTGTCCACGACATGCCTGACTGCAAGAACGGGGGGATCCCATGCCGCAGCTCGAGGTCAACGGTGTTTCCCTGCACTACATCTTCGACGGCACGGAAGGCGCGCCGGTCCTGATGTTCGCCAATTCCCTCGGCACCGATCTCGACCTGTGGGACGAACAGACACCGGAATTCGCCGCCCTGTTCCGGATCCTGCGCTACGACATGCGGGGCCACGGCAAATCCTCCGAGGCCCCGGGCGAATACCGGATGGAGGATCTGGTGGCCGATGCGCTGGGGCTGATCGATGCCCTGGGCATCGAGCAGGTCCATTTCTGCGGCCTGTCGCTGGGCGGCATGGTGGGGCAGATGCTGGCCGCCCGCCATCCCGAGCGGGTGGCCTCGCTGACCCTCTGCGCCACCGCCTGCCGGATCGGCTCGCCGGAAGTCTGGGAAGAGCGCATCACCGAGGTGCTCGATCGCGGCATGACGGCGATCGTCGACGAGGTGATCGCCCGCTGGTTCACCGAATCCTTCCGCAAGCGCGAGCCCGAGAAGGTGGAAGAGATCAAGAGCATGCTGCTGGACACCATGCCGGTGGGCTATGCGGGCTGCTGTGCGGCAATCCGTGACGCCGATCTGTGCGAGGAGATCGCCGGCATCCGCGCTCCCACCCTGTGCGTCGCCGGCCGCTACGATCCGGTCACCCCGCCCGAGCGCCTCGAAGAGCTGGCCGAACGGATCCCCGGAGCCCGGCTGGCCGTGCTGGAGGCCGCCCATCTGGTGAATGTCGAGGCCCGCGACGCCTTCAACGACACCCTCGGGCGCTTTCTGGCCGAGCAGGAGGCGCTCTAGTCCTCGCTGCTGGCGGGCGGATAGGCGATCCGGTGACAGAACACGCCGCGCGGCTGGCGGGCCAGCTCCGGCAGCAGATGCGGCAGTTCCTCGAACGGGCTCTCGCCGGTGAACAGCAGATCGAGAAGCGGATCGGCGAGCAGTTCGAGGGCCTTGCCCAGCCGCCGGCGCGGCGTCCAGCGGGAGCGCTGCGCGGCGGCGACATGGCCCAGCCGGGATGCCTTGAGCTGCAGGCGCCGGCCGTAGAAATCCTCGCCCAGGGGCAGCGGCACGAGCGCATCGCCGAACCAGGAAAGCTCCAGAATGCAGGCCTCGAAGGCGGCCCAGCCCAGAGCCCGGGCGAGGGCCTCGGGGGCGCCGCTGGCATGGATCACCAGATCGGCTTCGCCCTTCACCTCCTCGGGCAGGGAGAAGGCGATGTCCAGGGCATCGAGGATGCGCTGCCGGTCGGGGTCGATGTCCACCAGGGTGACTTCGGTGCCGGGCATGCGGCTGACCAGCCAGGCGGCGAGGGTGCCGACCACTCCGGCGCCGATCACCAGCACCCGGTCGCCGAGACGGGGGCCGGCATCCCACAGCCCGTTGAGGGCGGTTTCCATGGGAGCCGCCAGGGTCGCCCGCTCCGGCGGCACTTCGGGGGGCAGGGGATGGACCTCCTCGGCCGGCACCACGAAGCGGGTCTGATGCGGATAGCGGCAGAAGACGATCTTTCCTTCGAGCTCCGCCGGTCCGGCCAGCACCCGCCCGACATTGGCGTAGCCGTATTTGACCGGGAAGGTGAATTCCCCCGCCTGATGGGGGCAGCGCATCCGCCGATGCTGGCTCGCCGGCACCCGCCCGGCGGAGACCAGGGCCTCGGTACCGCGGCTGACGGCGCTGTAGAGGGTCTCGACCAGAACCTCCCCGGGACCGGGATGCGGAAGGGTTTCGCTGCGGATCTCCCCCTCGAAGGGGGCCGTCGCCCAATAGGCCCGAGCCCGTCTTGCGCGTATCGTCACCGCCGCCTTTCCTTCAGTCCCGTCCCGGTTCCGTTTTGCCGGACTGCGGCGGCTTCGAAAAGGCCTTATCCACAGGATCGTGGACAGCTCTGTTCAAGGCCTTGTGGACGAGATGTCGGAATTTGCGGCAAGCTTCTGCAATCCCGCGATTTCCGATGAAACAGCGCGATCACGGGGAGGCGGAGTGAGGAGCGAAGGAGCGAAGCCGCGGCCGCGGGATCCCGGCTACAAGCGCTGGCGGGAAGGGGGGCGACGGACCGTCGATCCGGCCACCACCCTGGCCCGGATCACACCGCTCCTCGCCGAATGCGGGATCACCCGCATCGCCCAGATCGGTGGCCTCGACCGCATCGGCATTCCCGTGGCCATGGCCTGCCGGCCGCTGTCGCGTTCGGTGGCGGTCTCCCTGGGCAAGGGGCTCCGCCGCACCGCCGCCGCGGCCTCGGCGGCGATGGAGGCGCTCGAGCTCTGGCATGCCGAGCGGATCTCCCGGCCGCTGTTGCGGGCCTCGATCGCCGACATGCGCGCCGAAGGCCGCCCCATGGCCGATCCCGCCCGCCTGCCGCTGGTTGCCGGACCGCCGCCCTCCACCGCCCGCCTCCTGTGGATCGAGGCCGAAGAGATCCTCGGGGGAGGGCGGCTCTGGCTGCCCCTGGCCCTGGTCCATGCCGACTACACCCTGCCATTGCCCGAGGGCAGCGACTGGTTCGCGGCCACCACCAACGGGCTGGCCTCCGGCAACCATCCCCTGGAAGCCCGGGTCCATGCCCTGTGCGAGGTGATCGAGCGCGATGCCACCGCCCGCTGGTGGCAACTCCCGCTGGCCGAAAAGCGGCGGCGTCGGCTCGATCCCGCCACGGTCGCCGATCCCTGCTGCCGGCAGGTGCTGGGGCGGCTGGAGAAGGCCGGGATGGAGGTGGCGATCTGGGCGACGCCCGGCCCGCTCGCGATCCCCTCCTTCTTCTGTCTGCTGCGCGATCGCCGCGATCCGGCCGGCCATTTCGCCAGCGGCGGCGGCTGCCATCTCTCGGCACCGGTGGCCCTGTTGCGTGCGCTCCTGGAGGCGGCCCAGGTGCGGGTCACCTATATCGCCGGAGCGCGGGACGATCTGCGTTCCGAGGAGTTCGGTGCGGCCGCCCTCGAGTACAAGGAGCGGGAGCTCGCCCCGCTGTTCGCCGGGCCCGCGACGCTCGCCTTCGCCCGCCTGCCGCATCACGAGCTTTCGAGCTTCGCCGAGGATCTCGATCTGCTGGCTGCGGAATTCGCCCGGGCCGATTTTGCGCAGGTGGCGATCGTCGATCTCGGTCGACCGGAGAGCCCCGTCGCGGTGGTGCGGGCGGTGGTGCCGGGCATGCAGCTCGATGTCCATGACGGCCGGAGGATGGCATGATCGCGGTCTTCGCCGGTCCCTCCCTGCCGCCCGGAGAGCGTCCCCGGGAGGAGGGGCTGCGCTTCCTGCCGCCGGTCGCCCAAGGCGATGTCGCGCGGCTTTTGGGGCAGCGGCCGCGGCCCCGGGCGATCGCCATCATCGACGGCTTCTTCGAGGGCGTGCCGGCGGTGCTGCACAAGGAGATCCTGTGGGCCCTGGCCGAAGGGGTGCCAGTGCTGGGGGCGGCCAGCATGGGAGCGCTGCGGGCGGCCGAACTGCACCCTTACGGGATGATCGGGGTGGGCGAGATCTTCGCCGCATATCGCGACGGGATGCTGGTCGATGACGACGAGGTGGCGGTGCTGCACGGCCCGGCCGAGGCCGGCTATCCCGCGGTCTCGGAGGCCATGGTCAACATCCGTGCGACCCTGGCGGAGGCCTGCCGCCTCGGCATTCTCGATGCCGCCCTGCGCGACCGGCTGATCGAGCTCGGCCGGCGGATGTTCTACCGGCGGCGGAGCTGGCGCGCCCTGCTCGAGGCGGCCGCGGCCGCCGGCCGGGATGCGGCCGCTCTTCGGGCCCTCGAAGCGTGGCTGCCGCGAGGAAAGATCGATCGCAAGCGTGAGGATGCCCGGGCCCTCCTGGCCATGCTGCGCGAGCCACCGCCACCGCCGCCGCGCTCCTGGGAGTTCGAATGGACCGGGATCTTCGCCCGCGTCGCCGGCGATGGCGGCGAACTGGAGGAAAGCCTGGAGGCCGAGGAACAGGCGGTGTTCGACGAGCTCCGACTGGATCCGGAGCTCTACGAGCAGCTCCTGCCGCGGGCCCGGGCCGGCCGCGCCCCGCAGCCGGAAAGGGGAAGGGGATCCGCCGATGCCGCCGGGCGCGCCCGGGCCCGGGCCGCATTGCTGGCGCGCCTCGGTCTCCACGACCGGCGGACCCGCGAGGCCTGGCTCGCGGCCAACCGCCTCGATGCCGCGGCATTCGAGAGGCTGGTCGAACGCGAGGCGCGGCGCGCCGCCGCGCCGCTTCCGGCAGCCGCCGAGCTGCTGGCCGAACTGCGGCTGGCCGGACGCTATCCCCGGCTCCATGCCCGGGCAGGGCGCAAGCGGGCGGTGCTGGAGGCACAGGGATTGTGGAACGTGACCCCGAAACAGGCGGGCATCGCCCCCGCCCTGTTGTGGATCTGGTATTTCGAGCAGCGTCTCGGCCGGGCGCTGCCGGAGGATGTCGAACGTTGGGCGATGTCCCACGGCTTCGCCGACATGCAGGATTTCTCTCGCGTCTTGCTCAACGAGAGATTATATTGCGCGAGCAGCAAATAAAGCGGACGGGGAGCGCGATCTATTCGTCCCGTGTTTCCTGTTCCGGAGTTCGATGGCAGGGGCGGATCTGGAAGACGGATGCTGGATTTGCGGGACACGGGCAGGCGCGGGCAGGGCACCCGTTTCCGGTTGTTTCCCCAGCCTTTCTTTCTCGAAAGCTATCGCGATCCGGTGGTCGTCGAGCTGCCGATCCCGCCCGGATCGCTGGCTCCCGGCCCGGCCGATTCGCGGATGTACGCGATCCGTCCCATCGGCAAGACCCGCCCTTACGGCTTCACGGAAACCGGCGCCCTCTATCTGCCCCCCTGGTCGGGGCCGATCCTGCCGCCCCCGGCGGCCGATGCGCAGGGCCATTTCGACTGGCTGACGCCCGGCGACCCGCGCTTTCTCCCGGCCCATGCCTTCGCCTGTGCCCATTTCGTGCTGGATGTGTGGGAGCGGTTCCTGGGGCCGGTCCGCTGGCATTTCGCCGATGTCTTCCCGCGTCTCGAGATCCTCTGTCTCGACGGCTGGGACAACGGCCAGGGAGGGTTCGGCTTTCTCGAGCTGGGCGAGAACATCCGCTGGCGGGGCAAGGCCCATTCCTTCGCCCTCAACTTCGACACCATCGCCCACGAGATCGGCCATCTCCTCGTCTTCGCCCATCTCGGGCTGCCCGATCCGGCCGAGCAGAGCGGGGAATATCGCGGCTTTCACGAGGCCATGGCCGATCTGGTGGCGCTCGTCGCCGCCGCCCATTTCGATGCGGTGCTCGACGAGGTGCTGGAGAAGACCAAGGGCAATCTCTACGTCACCAACGAACTCGGGCGCTTTGCCGAGCTTTCGGCTAGCGAGCAGATCCGGATCGCCTCCAACAGCGTGACCCTGGAGGAGTTCGCGATCGGCTGGAGCGACGAGCACGATCTGGCGCTGCCGCTCCTGGGCGCCTTCTTCGACATCCTCGTCGAGATCTTCCAGACCCTCCTGGTGGAGCGCGGCCATCTGCCGGCCTCGATCATCGAGTTCGCCGACAATGTGGAGCGGATGCAGGCCTTCCAGCATCCCATCGACGAGCTCTACGAGAAGGCCTATGCGCGCGATCCGGCCGGTTTCCGGCAGGCGCTGGCGGCGGCGCGCGACATTCTCGCCAGCTATCTCGCAGCATTGCTGAAGGCCCTGCCGGGAGCGCCGATCAGTTATGCCCGCATCCGGGCGCTGACGGTCGCAATCGAGGGGCGGATCACCGGCGGCCGCTTCGCGCGCGCGGTCGAGGAAAGCTTCGCCTGGCGGCGGATCGGCGAGGTACAGGTCGGTCCACTGCTCGCCGCCCTGCCGAGCCGCAGCCACATCAGCTCGGCCCGCACCGCCGTTCCGCCCGGCTGGAGGAAGACGGGCACCGCCCGGCCGCGGCGATCGCTTCGCAAGGCCTGAGGATCACCCGAAAGGAGACGCCGATCATGACCGAAACCCTGCTCGAGACCAATGCCGTCCGTCTTTACGGGCGTGTCGTCAAGGGACTGGGGGTCGATCTCAAGGGAGCCGAGGCGGCGGCCGGGAAGAACAATCTCCTGCGCCAGCAGCTGGCCGCCCCGGATGCCCGCTTCGCCCGCATCTACGCCTTCGCCGCCGACGGGCAGATCTACGATCTGATGCGGCCGATGCTCATGCTGGTGCATGGCGAGGGCAAGGATGTTCCCGACGATCTGTTCGAAAATTCGCCGCTCACCGATCTGCGTGTCTGGGTCTACGACAAGGCCGATTTCTCCCTGCGCATGGATGTCGCCACCGGCACCATCGAGCAGCTGCTGCTGGCCGGCGCCGGCGGCAGTGCCGGACAGATGGTGGGGGCAGGGCAGATGGTCGGCGCCGGACAGATGGTGGCGGCGGGACAGATGGCCCGCGCCCGGGGAGGCCGCGAGAGCTGAACGCGGGCCCTAGCGCAGCCCGGCCAGGCGCAGTCCCTCGAAATAGCGCTCGAGATGGGGGGAGTCGCGGTTGGGCACGGTCCGCCGCCATTCCTCGAGGGAAAATTCGGGATGCACCTCCAGAAGGGCGCGGGCGTGGCGGCGGGCCTCCTCCAGCCGGCCGAGCAGCGCGTAGCTCGCCGCCAGCAGCCGGTGGGCCTCGGTCTGGTCGCGCATCTTCTTGAGGGTGGCGATCACATCCTCGAGCCGGCCGAGGGTGAAATAGGCGCCGCCCAGGTTCCACAGATACCAGTCCGGATGGTAGGGGTTGAGGCGGATGGCGCGGGTCAGGACCTCCACCGCCGGCTCCGCCTGACCGGCCGAATAGAGGGCATCGCCGTATTCCGCCAGAATGTCGGCATCGTTGGGATTGAGGGAAAGCGCCCGCTCGTAGGCGGCCAGCGAGGCCTCGTATTCGCGGCGATAGAGATGGGCGAAGCCGAGCTCGGCGAAGCCTCGGGCATCGAGCGGGTCGCGGGTGATCGCCTCGCCGGCGAGGGTCACGGCCCGCTCCAGACAGGCCTCGGGATCCCGGTCCCAGCGATAGCGCCAGACCAGATTGTAGGTCCGCGACATGCCGGCATAGGCCCGGCCGTAGCCGGGATCGACGGCGATCGCCTGCTCGAACAGGCGGCGGGCGTGCAGGGTGCTTTCCCGGCGGTAGCGGAACACCAGATGCTGGCCGCGCAGCATCAGCCCGTAGGCCCGCAGTTCCGGCACCGTCTGGCGCTCCAGCAGGCGCCGTTCGGCCTCGGTGATCTGCACCGCCAGACGGGCGGCGATGGTCGCCGCGACATCGTCCTGGAAGGTGAAGAGATCGGCCAGCCGGCCGTCATAGCGCTCCTGCCACAGGGTGCGGCCGCTGCGTGCCTCGGTGAGCTCGATCTCCAGCCGCAGCCGCGGTCCGGCCCGCCGCAGGGAGCCGGTGAGCAGATAGCGCACCCCGAGCTTGTCGGCGATGACCGCCGGTGGCAGGCCGCGTCCCTTGAACAGGAAGGCGGAGTGGCGGGCGATCACGAACAGCTCGCGAAAGCGCGACAGATTGCCGATCAGATCGCCGGTCATGCCGTCGCAGAGATGGTCGTCCTCGGGATCGCCGGAGCTGTTCTCGATGGGCAGCACCGCCACCGAGGTGCCTTCGATCAGAAGCGCGCTCTCGTCGCGTTCGACCAAGAGCGCGTCTTCCATCTGCGGCTCGATATCGGCGGCCTCGATGGCGAAGACCTCGAGCGGCTCGCTGATGTTCTTGAGCCGTGCCCGTCCCAGGGAGCGGAAGACGACCTCCTGATCGTCGCGCAGTTCGCGGCGTACCGGTTCCGACACGCAGATGCCGCCGGGTCGGGCCAGGGCCTCGATGCGGGCGGCGACATTGACGTGATGGCCGGCCACCCGATCGCCGGCGACCAGCACCTCGCCGGCATGGATGCCGATGCGGAAGGCGAGCCGCTCGGCGGCGGCCGACCACACCGCGTCGTTGCGGAACTCGCGCTGGATCTCGACCGCGAAGCGCAGGGCGCCGGCGGCCTCCTCGAACACCGCGAAGACGCCGTCGCCGGCGGTATCCACCACCCGGCCACCGTAATCGCCGACCAGCGTGCGGAACAGATCGAGGGCGCGGGCGACCCGATGGTAGGTGCCTTCCTCGTCATGCTGCATGGAGCGGCTGTAGCCGGCGATATCGGCGAAAAGAATGGCGATCCGCCGCCGTTTCGGGCTGGCATCTGGCGAGGCGGTCATCCTCCGGAGAAGCATCTTCGTATGTCTCGATTTTGTGAATGATAGCCGATTCTTCCGCGCAGCGACAGCATCTCGGCCGGGGGAGCCGGTGCCCGCCCGGTCTGATTGGTCATAATCGTCCTTATCGGGGTTTTTGCCGCGCCGCCACGACCGCCCGGTGGCGGTCGCGCGACGAGAGTGGGCTCAGCCCTGCGGCGCCGGCAGTACCGTTGCCGGCAGTTCGGGAGCGCTGCGCATCGGCCGGCGATGGACGAAGGGCACCTCGCTGCCCGATTCCGCCGCCGCCAGTTCGCGTACCGCCCGATGCCAGGGCGACAGCTCGCAGGCGGGATCGGCATTGCGCGGATCGCCGGTCAGCAGCATCGCCTGGCAGCGGCAGCCGCCGAAATCCACCTCCCGCCGCTCGCAGGAGCGGCAGGGCTCGCGCATCCAGCCGGTGCCGCGGAACTTCTGGAAGGCCTCGCTCTCGCGCCAGATCCAGGCCAGCGATTTGTCGCGGACATGGGCGAAGGACAGGCCCGGGATGGCCGCCGCGGCATGGCAGGGCAGCACCTGGCCCGAGGGGGTGACGTTGATCACCATCCGCCCCCAGCCGCCCATGCAGGGCTTGGGGCGCTTGGCCCAGTAGTCCGGCACCACATAGTCGATCACCAGCCTGCCGCGGAGCCCTTCGGTGGCCCGCTCCACCACCCGGTTGGAATGGGCGAGCTGGGCATGGGTCGGCATCAGCGCCTTGCGGTTCAACAGCGCCCAGCCGTAATACTGGACATGGGCGATCTCCAGCCGATGGGCGCCGAGCTCCAACGCCAGATCGATCACCTCCTCGAGGCGGTCGATGTTGTGGCGGTGCATGACGGCATTGACGGTGAGCGGCAGTCCGGCGTCGCGCACGGCCCGGGCGATCTTCATCTTGTGCTCGTGCCCGCCCTTGTAACCGCCGATGCGATCCGCGGTTTCGGGATCCACACCCTGGATGCTGAGCTGCAGATGGTCGAGCCCGGCATCGCGCAGGCGGAGGATCCGCTCCTCGTCCAGCAGCACCCCCGAGGTGATCAGATTGACGTAGAGACCGGCGGCCCGGGCATGGGCCACGAGCTCCTCGAGATCGGGACGCGCCGCCGGCTCGCCGCCCGACAGATGGAGCTGCAGCACGCCGAGGGCGGCGGCCTCCTCGAAGACCCGCCGCCATTCCGCGGTCGAGAGCTCGCTGCTGCGGCTCTCCAGCTCCAGCGGATTGGAACAGTAGGGACATTGCAGCGGGCAGCGATGGGTGAGCTCGGCCAGCATGCCGATCGGCGGTTCGGTCCAGGGATCAGCCATCGACCGTCTCCGGCAGGCGCAGGGTGAGGAAGTTCTGGGCGAGGAGATCCTCCATCATCGCCAGCACGTCCCGGGCGATCACCTCCCGTGGTGCGGCGAACTCGGTGGCCAGTTCGTCGATCAGCGCGCCCAGCCGCCGCCCCTCGCCCAGCCGCTGCAGCACGGTCACCGCGATGGGGCAGGGAAACAGCACCCGTTCCGGAGCCAGCAGCACATGGCGGTCGCGGACCGGATCGAAATGCAGCCGCACCCAGGGCGGCAGGGCGAGGATGCCCTCCTCGCGAGGCGCCGGGTTCATGCCGCGCGCACCCCTTCCGGCAGCTCCTCGGGCACGAACGCCCCCTTGGGAATGCCCCCGCCCAGCACATAGGCGTGATGGAGGGCGTCGAGCTGGGCCCAGAGGAGATCGGTCTTGAACAGCAACGCCCGGCAGACGAGCTCGCGCTTTTCCGGCGTGTCGGCGTGCTTCTTGGCATAGTTGAGGGCGAAATCGGCGTCGCGCGGGGCCTGGTTCAGACGCCGGCGGAAATAGGCCACCATCTCCTCGGAAACGAAATCGTAGCCCTCCAGCATGCCGGGAATGCGCTCGGCATGGATCTTGGGGGCGAACAGCTCGGTGAGCGAGGAGGCGATCGCCTCCAGCAGGCTCTTCTCGCGCACGAAGCGGACATAGGCATCGACCGCGAACTTGGTGGCCGGCAGGATGCCCTCCTCGGAGAGCACGTAGTCGCGCTCGAGGCCGAGCCCCTCGCACAGCCGCAGCCAGCGCTCGATGCCGCCCTCCTCCTCGCCGAAACCGTCGTGATCGAGGATCCGCACCAGCCATTGGCGCCGGATCTCGCGATCGCTGCAGCGCCCCATCAGGGCCGCGTCCTTCATCGGAATGCGGCTCTGATAGTAGTAGCGGTTGAGCGCCCAGGCCTGGACCTGGCCCCGGGTCAGGCGTCCACCATGCAGCAGTTTGTGGAAGGGGTGCAGATTGTGATAGCGCTCGGCGCCGATGGCCCGAAGGGCCGCTTCCAGTTCCTCGGCGCTCTGCAGATTGGCCCAACGCTCCCTGGTCACAGGCAAAGCTCCATCCCGTCATGGGCCACCTCCCAACCGGCGGCCAGGAGCGCCGCACGCTCCGGACTGTCGGCGAGAAGGGCCGGATTGGTGTTGTTGATGTGAATGAAGATCCGCCGCCCGATCGACAGATCGGCGAGCCGGGCGATGGCCCCCTCCTCCCCGCTCATGCTGACATGGCCCATGCGACGGCCGGTCTTGGGGCCGATCCCCTGACGGATCATCTCGTCGTCCTGCCAGAGGGTACCGTCCATGAACAGAAGGTCGGCGCCGGCCACCCGCCTTCGCACTTCCTCGGTGATCCGCGCGCAATTGCCGAGCCAGACCAGACGTCTGCCGCCGGCGGCGATCTCGAGACCGAGAACATCGCCTTCGAGCGCCTCGGTATCGAGCGTTCCCCCCGCCTCTCCCTCCAGATAGAGGGGGATCTTGCCGGGGGCGACGAAGGGCAGGAGATCGAGGCCGAGACCGCGATCGGCGGCGTCGCGAACGGGGATCCTGCGGCCATGTTCGAGCGGGCGACGGGGCACGATGCCGCGGTCGACCACCTCGAAGATCGGGTTGCGGTCGAGGATCGCCAGTACCCGCGGATGGGCGTAGAGGGCGAAGGCCGTGCCTTCGCGCAGATGGAGAAGGCCGGCGAGGGCGTCGACATCGCCATTGGTGGGGACCACCGCCGCGATCGGGCTGGAGCGCGGTGCCACCTTCGGGTGAAGCGGCGGATTGGCTTCGATCTGCGCGCGCAGATCGGGCGAGGCGTTGATCAGCAGCCAGCGTTCGCCATCGGCGGAGACGGCGATCGAGGCCTGGCTCGCCGGCAGTGCCGCCGGATCGCCGGCACGGGCGCGCCGGCAGGCCTCGGAGGCCGCGTTCCACTGCGGAAAACCGCCGCCGGCGGCCGCCCCGAGCACACGGATTCGCATGGCGGTACGTCCCCCGGCGGCTCGAAAGCCCGGTCGATCAGGTCTCGGCCGGCAGATACATGGTCACTTCCATGCCCACCGGACGGGTCTGCACCTGCGGGGCCTGCCACACTTTCTTCTGCATGATGTCTCTCCCTGGAACCGTGGACGACATGCCGGCATGCACCGGCCGCGAAAACCTAGAACTGTTCCAGGAACGGGTCGACTGATGACCCTCATAAGTAAAGTGGCGGCGGCTCGCCCTCGCCCTGGCCGCGCTCGGCGAGGGCCGCCAGAAAGGGCGGCGGCGGCGCCGCCGGCACCGGGGTCAGGGCCCGGCCCGCCTCGCCCAGGGCGGCGAGGAAGGTGGCCAGCGGTTCGAGCCGGCGATAATGGGAGGGGATGAGGGCGATGATCCGGCGCTCGAGACCGGGGGCGGTGTAGATGTTGACATCGAACAGCAGGCGGCCATTGAGCTGGGTGCTCAGGAGCGGCACCAGGGCCACCCCCTGCCCCGCTTCCACCATGGCCAGAGCCACCTCGTAGGTGCGGCAGCGGCCGATGCTCTCGCTGCGCGGCAGATGGCGGCGGTACCAGGCCTCGATCCGCTGATTGTGCTGGCTGCCGAAATTGAAACGGATGGTGCGGGCGAGGATCTGCCGCTGCTCGGGGGCGAGATCCCGCTCCGGATTGCCCACCCTCTCGAGCGCCAGGCCGGGAGGTGTTGCCAGCACGTAGCTTTCGGCGAACAGCGGCAGCTGGGCGAAGGAAAGATGGTCGCGGGTCAGGGAGCCGGCGGCGAGCAGCGCCGCCTGAATGGTGCGGCCGTAAAGCTGCTCGATGGCGTCCCTGGGCGGCAGCTCGTGGATGTCGATCTCCAGACCGGGAATGCGCAGCCGGGCCCGCCGCCAGGCCTCGGGCAGCAGGTTGCGGGCCAGGGAAGCGAGGGCGCCGATCACGATCCGCCCCCGTCGCCCCTCGCGATAGGCGGCGAGACCGGTCTCGATCTCGTCGGCCTCGGCCAGCATCACCTCCGCCTTGTTCAGCAGGAAGCGTCCCGCATCGGTGATCACCATCTGGTTGTTGACGCGGTCGAACAGGCGGGTGCCGAGGCTGCGCTCGAGCTTGGCGAGCTGCTGCGAGAGGGAGGGCTGGGAGACGCCGAGCTGCTTGGCCGCCTGGGTCAGCGAGGGGCTGTGGGCCAGGGCCCAGAAGATGCGCAGCTGATTGAGGGTGAACATGGCATCCCCTTGTCCGCGTATGCCTCTCCGGGAAAGGGCGAGGCGTTCCTCCATGATCGGCCGGACGCTGGCATCATCGACCGGAGGGCAGCGCCTGGCAACGGCCGCCGCAGGCCTCGCCCCGGCGGGTTTTCCGGGAAAGGCCGATTCCGGCCCGGGTTTCGCCACCCCGGAGGCGATGGTATAGGGGCCGCACCGCATTCGGGAGACATTCCATGAGGCGCTTCGCCTTCCTTTTCGGCCTCCTGCTCGCCATGCTCGCCGTTCCGGCCGGCATCGTCGGTGCCGGGGAGCCCGCCTTCGATGCCCATGAGGAGCAGGCGATCCGCGACATCCTCGCCAACTATCTGCGGCAGAATCCGGAGATCATCGTCGAGGCCATCCAGATCCTGCGCCAGCGCCAGGCCCGGGCCGAGAGCGACCAGCGGCGTCAGGCGATCCTGCGCCTGCGCGATCGGCTCGAACGGGATCCGGGCTCGCCGGTGGGCGGCAATCCCGAAGGCGATGTCACCATCGTCGAGTTCTTCGACTATCGCTGTCCCTACTGCAAGCGGGTGGCGGCGACGGTGCGCGAGCTGCTGGAGCGGGACGGCAACATCCGCCTCGTCTACAAGGAATGGCCGATCCTCGGCGCCGATTCGGAATTCGCCGCCCGCGCCGCCCTGGCCGCGCACAGGCAGGGCAAGTATCCGGAGTTCCACGAGAAGGTGATGGGCGAGAAGCGGGTCGACGAGGCCAGCGTGCTGGCGGCCGCGCGCGCGCTCGGTCTCGATATTCCGCGGCTGCGCGCGGACATGCGCTCTCCCGAGACCGAAGCCCAGCTCGCCGCCAACATGGAGCTCGCCAGCCGGCTCGGCATCACCGGCACCCCGGCCTTCGTCATCGGCGAGGAATTGATCCCGGGCATGGCGGATCGTGCCACACTCGAGCAACTGGTGGCCCGTGCCCGCGAAGGCGCTTCCTGACCGAACCCGGAGACGAGGATCATGGACATTCCCCGCGATGCTTCCCGACTGGCCCGCCGTCGCCTGCTGCTGGCCCTCGCCGCCATGCCGGCGGTGCTCCTGGCAGCACCCGCCCTGCGGGCGGCGCCGGCGGTGACCCTCTACAAGACCCCCTGGTGCGGCTGCTGCACCGGCTGGGGCGAGCATCTGGAGGAGGCCGGCTTTGCCGTCACCACCGAGATGCTGGAGGATCTCGAGGTCATCAAGCGGATGGCCGGTGTGCCGGCCGAGCTCGAGGCCTGTCACACCGCACTGATCGGCGAGTACGTGGTGGAAGGCCATGTGCCGGCGCCGGCGGTGCGCCGCCTGCTCGCCGAAAAACCGCCGGTGCGGGGCATCGCCACCCCCGGCATGCCGGCGGGCTCGCCCGGCATGCCTTCGCCGCAGCCCGAACCCTTCACCGTCTTCAGCTTCACCGGCGAGGGGCGGATCACCCCCTTCGCCCGCTATCTCGGGGATCGCGAACTGCCGCTCTGAGCGATCGGCGGGATTTCCCGCCCGCCGTCTTTCAGGCGTGGCCCCGCCTGCGGTCGCGCAGCGGGGCCAGATCGATCAGATGGCCGCTTCTTCGGGCCTTGGTCTCGAGATAGAACTGGTTGTGGCGGTTGGCGGCGAAACTGTGCGCCACCCGTTCGGTGACGGTGATGCCGTGGCGCGCGAGCGCCTCGACCTTGCCCGGATTGTTGGTCAGCAGGCGGATCCGGGCGAGCCCGAGACGCTCGAGGATGGTGGCGGCCACCAGGAAATCCCGCTCGTCGGGCTCGAAGCCGAGATGGATGTTGGCATCGACCGTATCGAGCCCCTCCATCTGCAGGCGATAGGCGCGCAGCTTGTTGACCAGACCGATGCCGCGCCCCTCCTGGCGGAGATAGAGAAGCACCCCGCTCCCTTCCTCGGCCATCCGCCGCAGGGCACCGTCGAGCTGCTCGCCGCAATCGCAGCGCAGGGAACCGAACAGATCGCCGGTCAGGCATTCGGAATGGAGCCGGCAGAGCGGCGCCTCCTCCGCCGCCGGCGAGCCGATCAGGATGGCGTACTGCTCGGCCCCGCCATCGGCCGGGCGGAAGGCCACGAAACGGGCCTTGCCGGCCAGCCGCAGGGGAATCTCGGCCTCCACCACCGGCTGCACGCTGCGGGCGATCCAGTCGCGGTAGGCGAAGATGGAGACCAGATCGGCCTCGGCGGCGACATGCGGCTCCCCTCGCCCGCTCTCGCCGAACACCAGCGCTGCCGGCAGCAGACCGGCCAGCTTGCACAGTTCGAGAGCGGCGGCCTCGATGCGGTCGGCGGGCCGCAGATCGGTCATGGTGAAAGGCAGCGGCGAAGGGCTCGGGAAGGTGGGATCCACCAGCGGGCGGAGCTCGGCGGTCGGCATGGCGGGATCGAGCGGCAAGGCGAAGCAGCCATCGGGCTCGACGGCGAAGCCGAGACTGGTCAGCCGCCAGCCGGTGAACACCAGATGCAGCGATCCCTCCGCGGCCGCCGGGAGCTGCGGTGAAGGCAGGGTCTCGACGGCCATTGCCAGCTTCGCCCCGGCATCGAGAATGCGGCAGGCCATGCCGCAGCGCAGCGCCCGCTCGGCGGTGGTCACCTCGAAGATCCGCCGTGGCGGTGGACCGCTTGCGATCTCGCGCATGATTCTCGCTCTTTTCCTCTTCCGCCCCTCTTCCGCGGAGCCACCGGCCGCGAAGCCGCGGGCACGAGCCCTACTTAGCGCCGAAACCCGGCGGGGCAAAGCACCGCTACCGGGATCGCCCGGCACCG
>CAYYZI010000014.1:0-15805 GCA_964475675.1 uncultured Geminicoccaceae bacterium | reverse complement strand
GTCGAGCGTTGACGAGGCAATCCCTTCTGCTCTGTGCGTTTCCCGAAGGTGGCCAAAAAGTGCCACGTCACTGGCGCCGATGCAAGGGTACGCCGCTGACGGTCGTATCCGGCGATGCCAAGGGGTGGCGCCGCCGGCCGGTGAGGATCTGCTACTGCTGTTCCGGAGCCCGCTCGAGATCCGCGCCCGCGACGGCGGGGCCTACGGCTTCGCCACCTTCGTCACCAGTCTCGGCAACCGGGTGAGCGCGCTCGCCCGCTGGCAGGGGGTGCGGGTGGAGGCCGATTTCTGCGCTCTCAAGGCGGAGGCGGCGGCACTGCCGATCGCCGGCGAGGCGGGCGGGCTGGTCGCCTGGCGACGCTATTCCTCCCGCCAGGGACAGTGGATCCCGGTGGCCGGGCGGATGCCGGTGGTACGCATCGCCCGGCCGTCGCCGGAGCTGCTGGCGCTGCTGGCGATCGGGGCCACCACCCATGTCGGCAGCCATGCGGCGCTGGGCCTCGGGCGCTATGTGCTGGTCGGTTGCGCGGAAGAGGGGGCGGCGGGGCGCGCGAGCGGCGGCTGACGGCCGGCCCGGAGTCCGCCGCCGGAGGGATGCGTTTCACAAAGTCGTTGCTGGGCGGATTTTCCGATGATACCGTCGACCGACGGTGCGGCGACCCCGCCGCGGCGGTGCGGTACGATATGAACACAAAATGGAGACCCCCAATGGGCACCCGGGAGACCGACAGCTTCTATCTGGTCGGAACGGTGGTACGCTTCCTGGCCAGGAATGCGGAGACCGGCGGCTATTGTCTGTGCGAGGCGACGGTGGCGCCGGGTGCCGGCGCCCCGCCCAACCGGCATGCCGGCGAGGACGAGGCCTTCTACGTGCTGGAGGGAAGCTTCGACTTCACCATCGGCGAGGACACCCGCCGGGTGGGCCCCGGCGATTTCGTCAAGATCCCGGACGGGGCGCTGCACGCCTTCACCAACACCGGCGACGCGCCGGGGCGGCTGCTGATCATGAACGCGCCGGGGCTGGTCCACGAGCAGTTCTTCAGCGAGGCCGGAGAGCCGCTGCCGCCGGGCACCCGCGATCTTCCCGCGAGCCCGGCGCCGCCCGACATCCCGCGACTCCTGGAAGCCGGCGCCAGAGCGGGCATCGCCTTTCCGCGCATCGGCGGGTAGCCGACGGCCGCCGCCTCAGCGCCAGGCCAAGAGGCGGCGTTCGGCGAGGCCGATCAGGGCGCTGATGGTAAGGCCCAGCAGCGACAGCACCACCACCCCGGCCATGAGCTGATCGGTGCGCATCAGGTTGCCGGCCTGGAGAACCAGCGCCCCGATGCCGTACTGGGCGCCGATCATCTCCGCCGCCACCAGCAGCACGAGCGCGATCGAGGAGGAGATGCGGGCGCCGGCGAGAATGCCCGGCAGCGCCCCCGGCAGCAGGATCTTGAAGATGATGGCGCGGTGCGACAGGCCGAAGCTCTGGCCCATGCGCACGAGGCTCTTCGGGACATTGTCGATGCCGGCATAGGCGTTGATGACGGTGGGAAAGAAGCTGCCCAATGCGATGGTTGCCAGCTTGGAGGGCTCGCCGATGCCGAACCAGAGGATGAACAGCGGCAGCATGGCGATCTTGGGGATCGGAAAGAGCGCCGCCACCAGCGGGATGCCGAGGCTGCGGCCGAGGCTGGAGATGCCGATCAGGAGGCCGAGCAGCAGCCCGGCGGCGCTGCCCAGGATCCAGCCCGCGACCAGACGGTAGAGGCTGGCCTCGAGATGGCGCCAGAGATCGCCGCTTTTCGCGAGATCTCCGAGCGCCTCCAGGATCGCCGAGGGTGGCGGCAGTGCCAGCGGCGAAACCATGCCGGCGCGGCTCACCCCCTCCCAGAGCAGCAGCAGGAGCACGAAGAACGGGAGGGCGAGATGGCGGATGCGCCGCGGTGCGAAGCCGCCGCCCCGGAACGGCACCTCGCGCGCGGGCTCGCGCGCGGGACGCGCCGGCTCAGGCATGGTCCGGCACCGTGCCGTCCGCGAGCTCGCGATCGGCCGCCCGCACTTCCTCGGCGATCATCCGCCAGAGTTCGGCCCGGAGCTCGCCGATTCTGGCCGCGTTTTCGGGAGCGGTGCGTTCGGCCACCGGCAGCGGCACCTCCAGAAGGCCGCGGATCCTCCCCGGCCGGCGGGAGAGGACGCAGATGCGATCGGCGATGCGGAGCGCCTCGTCGAGATTGTGGGTAACATAGAGGGTGGTGGTCCGGGCCCGCCGCCAGAGTGTCAGGAACTCCTCGAGCAGCAGTTCGCGGGTCTGGGCGTCGAGGGCCGAAAGCGGCTCGTCCATCAGCAGCACCGCCGGGCGGACGGCGAGGGCTCGGGCGATCCCCACCCGCTGCTTCATGCCGCCCGAAAGCTGGCGCGGATAGGCTCCGGAGAAATCGGAAAGCCCGGTCTGGCGCAGGACCTCGGCCACGCGTTCCCGGCGGGTCCGGCGGTCGAGCGCCGCTTCGAGCGCCAGCGCGACATTGCCCGCCACCGTGCGCCAGGGCAGGAGCGCGAAATCCTGGAACACGTAGGTGAGCGGGTTCAGGCAGCCCTCGGGCGGCGTTCCGCGAAGACGGACCCGGCCGCGGGCGGGACGCAGGAGGCCGCCGGCGATGGCCAGGAGGGTGGATTTGCCGCAGCCCGAGGGGCCGAGAATGGCCAGGGTCTCGCCGGCGGCGACGGTCAGCGAGATACCATCGAGGACCTGGAGCCCGTCGAAGAAATGGGCCACTTCCTCGAACAGGAGCTGCACGCGCGGCGATCCCGGCCGTCACTTCGGGATGTTGAAATGCCCCTCGATGAAGGAGAGGTCGAGGATCTCGGCCGGATCCACCTTCTCGTCCACCAGCCCGTGCTGCTTGAACCAGGCGATCTGCCGGTAGACGCTGCCGACATCGAGGCGCCCCAGGGGATCGATGTAGGGGGCGCCGTTGTAGATCGATTGCGGCTTGGCCTTGGTGTATTTCTGGATGATCGGCAGCAGGGCCTCGGCCTTTTCCCCGAACACCCGCTTGCCGCTGGCGTCGAGCCGGTTGAAGGCCTCGTGATATTCGGTCGCCGCCCGCTGATAGGCGCGCACGAACTTCTCCACCACCTCGCGCCGTTCACGGATGTTGCGCGCCGATGTGAAGAGCCCGCCGAGCTGATAGGGCGTATATTGATGCACCCAGCCGACGATGCGGCCGTTGCCCTTGGCTTCCAGGGCTTTGACGATATGCGCCGGAAGAATGATGCTGTCCACCTGGCCACTCTTGAGCGCGGCGATCATGTTGGGAACGCTCTGCAGCGGCACGAGCTTCACCGAAGACAGCGGAAAGCCGAGCTTGTCGGCCAGCAGCCCGATCATCAGGTGAAAGCTGGAGCCGTACTGGGTCATGCCGAGACTGTGGCCGGGAAACTGCTCGGGGCTGGTGAAGCCCGCTTCATAGGCCCGGTTGGAGACCAGATATCCCGAGAAATCGAAGCCCGGCTCCTCGCGGCTCTGAGCACCGATCACCTTGAGCGCCCCCTGGCCGGCCAGATTGTAGAAGCCCGCGGTGAAGGCGGTGACCCCGAAATCGGCGTCGCCCGAGGCGATCGCCACCGCTACCGGCTGTGCGGCGCGGAAGAAGGAGAACTCCACCTCCAGCCCTTCATCGGCGTAGTAGCCCTTGTCCTGGGCGATGAAGAGCGGCGAGGAGGAGACGAAGGTCAGGGCGGCGATGGTGATCTTCTGGGCCTGCACCGGCAGCAGCGGCCAGGCCGCCAGCAGCAGGGCCAGCAGGATGCCGCGAAGCGGATTGCGCATCAGGGGAGCCTCCCGGTTTCATGTCGTCCTCGGCGCCGCCACTGTAGCCCGATCGTCCGCCGAATCCAGCCCGTCCGCAGCCGCCGATGAGCCGCCTCCTGCGCTGCCTGTTCCCGCCCCTGCTGGCGCTGGCCCTGGCGATGGCCGGCTATTGGGGGCTGGGCATGGCCGCCGCCGGTATCGGTGAGTGGGCGGTGCTGCCGCGGGCGCTGCTGGAGACGGCGGTGTGGCTGGCCGCGGCCTGGCTTCTCGTCCGCCTGCTCGATGCCCTCTTGTGGCAGGGGCTGCTGGCCCGCCGCCGGGGCCGGCCGATGCCGCGTCTGCTGAAGGGGCTGGCCGGTCTCGCCGTCTGGCTGGCGGCCGGGCTGATCATCGCCGGGCAGGTGTTCGCGGTGCCGCTCACCGGTATCCTCACCACTTCGGGGGTGGCGGTGGCGGTGCTGGGCTTTGCGCTTCGCGACATGCTGGCGAGCCTGTTCGCGGGCATCGCGCTGGGACTCGAAGGGCCCTACCAGATCGGCGACTGGCTGGAGCTCGAACCCGGGGTGGTGGGGCGGGTCGAGCAGGTGGGCTGGCTGACCACCCGTCTGCGCCGCCGCGACAACGCCACCCTGGTGCTGCCCAATGCCGAACTCGCCACCCGCCGCTTTTCCAACCATCACGGGGCCGGCCACCGCTTTCGCGACAGCTTTCCCATCACTCTCGACCACGGGCTGGACCCCGAGCGCGTCGAGCGGGTATTGCTGGCGGCCGCGGCGGAGATCGCGCCCGGCTCGCCGCGGCCGGACCTGCGGATCGAGGAGTTCGGGGATAACGGCGTGCGCTGGCTGTTGCGTTACTGGCTGGAGGACTACGCCGGGCTGCCGGCGAGCCGCTACGCCGTGCAGCGGGCGGTGCTGCGGCATCTGGCGATGGCCGGCATCCCGCTGCCCTATGCCAAGCGCGATCTGTTCCATGCCCGCATGCCGGCCCGCGAGCTGGCCTATGAGCTCCATCTCGACCGGCTGCTGGCCAGATGCGAGCTGTTCGCGGATCTGGCCGCCGAGGATCTGCGCGAGCTGGCCGCGGCCGCCCGCAGGCGGCGGGTGCCGGCCGGCGAGACCGTGGTCCGCGAAGGGGAGGCAGGCGCCTCGCTGTTCATCGTCATGGAAGGGGTGTTCGAGGCCCGGATCCTGCGCCCCGACGGGCGGGAGGCGGCGCTCGGCACTCTGGTGGCCGGCGACATGTTCGGCGAGTTCTCCCTGCTCACCGGAGCGCCGCGCAGCGCCACCGTCCGGGCCCGCACCAGGGGCGTGCTGATGGAGATCGGGCGCGAGGCGATGGCCCCCATCCTGCGGCGCTGCCCCGAACTGGCGGAGCGGCTGAGCGCCGTCCTCGCCCGTCGCCAGGATCTGCTGCGGGGCTTCCTGCGCGAGGCGGAGGGCGAGCCGGTCGCCGCCCATCCGGCGGCATCCGGGCTGCTCGAGCGCATGCGCCGGCTGTTCGGGCTGTGAGGGGCGGGCAGGGGCGGTGATTCGCGAGGAGCGGCGGCTGGTGTCCCGCTTCCGGGCGGCGCGGCGCGACCCGGCCCTGGTGTTGATCGAGGGGTTCCACGCCCTCAAGCATGCGCTGCGCTTCGGCGCCGAAATCCTCGAAGCGGTTACCGCCGATCCCGCGCTCGCCGCGAGGCTGGCGGAGGAACTGGCACCCGATCTCGCCCCCCGCCTGGCCGGGCTGCTCCAGCCGGTGCCGGCGGCGCTGTTCGCCGAGCTCGCGCCGCAGCCGCCGGAAACCGGCATTCTGTCCATCGCCCGGCGGCCGGCGGTGAACTGGGCGGCCTTTCTCGAGGCGGGCACCGGGCCGCTGGTGCTGCTCGACCATCCGGCCCATGCCCGCAATCTCGGGGCCGCGGTGCGGGTGGCGGCGGCGGCCGGCGCCGAGGCCCTGCTCTGCCTCGGCCCGCTCGATCCCTGGCATCCCACCGCGGTACGGGCGGGAGCGGGCCTGCAGTTCGCCCTGCCGGTGGGGCGCATTTTGGAGCTGCCCGAAAGCGGCCGCTCCATCCTCGCCCTCGATCCCGAGGGAGACCTGCTGGAGCCGGGGCGGATCGCCGGTGACGCCGTGCTCGCCTTCGGCTCCGAACGGCACGGCCTGTCGGCGGCGCTGCTGGCACGGGCCGACCGGCGGGTCCGGCTGCCGATGCGTCCCGGCGTCTCCAGCCTCAATCTCGCCACCGCGGTGGCGGCGGTGCTCTATGTGCTTCGCCTGTGCCGCAGCGGAGGCGGGTAGTGAAGGTGCTGCCGACCCTGAGCCGGGCCGTCTTCGGCCTGCTGGCGGGGCTGCTGCTGATCGGTCTCGCGGCCGCCGGCGAGCTCGAGGATCTGGCCGGTGCCCTCGGCCTGCGCGATGTCGCGGGGTTCGCCCGGGTGGTGGACAGCGTCTGCCGCACCGGCCGGCTGCCGGAGCGCTATCTGACCAAGCGCGAGGCGCGGGCGCGCGGCTGGCGGCCGGGCCGGGATCTGTGCCGGGCAGCGCCGGGCCACGTCCTCGGTGGCGACCGTTTCGGCAATCGCGAAGGGCTGCTGCCGAAGGCCCCGGGGCGGGTCTGGTACGAGGCCGATCTCGATTTCGCCTGCGGCCGGCGGGGTGCGAGGCGGCTGGTCTTTTCCAGCGACCGGAAGATCTTCGTAACACTCGACCATTACCGCAGCTTCCGGCCGGTGCCATGTCCGAAACGGTAAAGCTCTGCGTTCTCGACCGGGAGCAGCGGACGCCCGCCGCGATCTACGCCAAGCTCGCCCGGGATCTGGATTTTCCCGCCCATTTCGGCCGCAATCTCGATGCCCTCTGGGATCTGCTCACCACGGAGGTGGAAGGGCCGGTGCGCATCGTCTGGCGGCTCGATCCCGGCCTGCGCGCGGAACTCGGGGAATTCGCGGACGCCCTGGCGGCGCTGTTCGAGGAAGTGGCGAGGGAGCGCCAGGACTTCGCCTTCCGGCGGATCACGGATCCGTGATCCCGCGCTGGCGACTTGTCATTCGCGCGCCGCCGGCCGATATCGTCGGCATGTTCCCGGTTCGCGGCCCGGCCGGGCTGTCGGGCCACCACCTCTCCGGCCATTTCGGGATCCATCGGATGCGCATGCTCGCCAGACTTTCCGTCCTCGCCGCAGCGGCCACGGTGCTGCTGTCGGCCGCACCCGGTTTCGCCGCCAGCAAGGCCGGCGATTATGCGGTCAAGGGAATCGGCAGCGACCGCTGCGCAGATTACGTGAAGGCGGCGGAAGCGAAATCGCCTCTGCTCGACGTGTTCGCCGGCTGGATCGAGGGCCATCTCACCGCCACCAATCTCTACCGGCCGGACACCTTCGACATCGCCCCTTGGCAGGCCACGCGGCTGCTGATGGCGCTTATTTACGCGCATTGCCAGAACAACCCCGACCAGCGGCTGTTCGCGGCGGTGCGCAATCTCGAAGCGGTACTCGCCAAGAGCCGCCTCGCGGCCAAATCCGAGGTGGTCGAGATCGACGAGGGCGGCGGCAAGAAGCTCGCCCTCTACCACGAAATCCTCAAGCGCGCCCAGCAGGCGCTGATCGATCGCGGTTTCCTCGAAGGCAGGGCCGACGGCAAGTTCGGACCCAAGACCCGGGCCGCCCTCGAGGCCTTCCAGGAGAAGGAAGGGCTGAAGAAGACCGGCCTGCCGGACCAGGAGACCCTGTTCAAGCTGCTCCTCGAGGCGGACATCGCCCCCGCCAAGGGCTGACGCTCCCGGCTCATGCCGGTCCTCCCGGGTGGCGCCGCGTGCGATCGCGGCGGCTGCCTTGCGCGGTCATGTTAACCGGATGTTAGACCGTATCCTGTATCCCGTCCTGCGGCGGTGCGCACGCGTCCCGGAGGACGCGTGAACGGCGAAGCGTTGCAAAGGTCCGAAAGGAGGTTTGCATGGGCTGGCTGTCCGCCCGGGTGAAGGTGCGTACCCGCATTCTCGTTCTCCTCGCGCTGCCGCTGCTGGTCAGCGCGGTGCTCGCCGCTCTGCTGTTCGAACGCGAGCGCAGCCTCGCCACCGAAGCCGGGCATGTCGCCGCGATCGTCGCCTTGGGGCCGGAACTCGGTGCGCTGGTTCACGAGCTGCAGAAGGAGCGGGGCATGTCGGCCGGCTTCATCGGCAGCGAGGGTGCCAGATTCGGCGACACTCTGCCCGGCCAGCGCAAGGCCACCGACGCTGCGCTGGAGCGGCTCCGGCAGGCACTCGCGGCCCGTCCAGCGGGCGGTGGACAGGACCGGTTCATCGAAGAGCTGACCGGGGATCTGGCACGGTTCGAGGTGCTGCCCGGAATGCGGCGGCGGGTGGACGAGCTGTCCGTCCGGCTGGCCGACATGGTGCAGACCTATACCGACCTCATCCGGCGGCTTCTCGATGCCGCCAGGGCGATGATCCCGATCGCCACGCAACCGGAGCTGGGGTACGCGATCGCGGCCCATGTCCAGTTCCTCGAGGCCAAGGAACTGGCCGGGCAGGAGCGGGCCCTGGGTGCTGTGGGCTTCGCCAGGGGGCGGTTCGATCCGGATCTCTACAACGGGTTCGTGCGACGGGTGATGCTCCAGCAGGCGCATCTGGAAGAGGCCCGCTTCTGGGCCGACCGGGAGATGCGGAGCCTGTTGGACGGGCTAGCGAAGAGCAGGCCCTTCGCCGAGGTCGCCCGCCTGCGGCGGACGGTCATGGACGGGCTCGGAGCGGGGAATTTCGGTGATGTCACCAGCGAGGCCTGGTTCGCGGCGATGACCCGCAAGATCGACGCCATGAAGGCGGTGGAGGACCGCTTCGTCTCCCTGCTCGCGGACCGCGCCCAGCGGCTCGCTGCCGCGGCCGCCGGCGACGCTCGCGAGGCCGGCCTGATCGCCGTCGTGATCTTCCTGGTGGTGCTGACGCTGGGTTTTCTGGTCTCGCGCAGCATCACCAAGCCGCTCGCAGCACTGGTCGACAAGACCCGGCGTCTGGCCGGGGGCGATACCTCGATCGACATTCCCGAGGCCGCGCGGCACGACGAGATCGGGACCATGGCCAAGGCGCTCGAATCCTTCCGCGCCATCCGCGAGAAGAGCGACCGTGAAGAACGGGCGCAAATGGAACGCGCGCGCCGCCTCGAGGAGCTGATGGCTGCCTTCGGCGACGGCATCGGAGAGATCCTCTCGGCGCTGGCGGAGACCGCGGCCGGACTGGACGCGGCGGCCGAGGAGATGGCCAAGACGGCCCGGCAGACCCGTGGCAACGCCGGCGAGATCGCCGGCAGTGCCGAGCAGGCGACCGCCAACGTCCAGGCGATGGCCGCCGCCGTTCACGAGCTGAGTGCCGCCGTGGCCGAGATCGCCGGGCAGGCCGATCGCTCCTCGCGCATCGCCGGCAGTGCCGTCGAAGACGCGGAACGGGCGCGCCGGGTCGCCGCCGAACTGGCCGATGCCGCGCAGCGGATCGGCGAGGTTCTGGAACTGATCTCCTCGATCACCGAACAGACCCACATGCTGGCCCTCAACGCCACCATCGAGGCGGCACGGGCCGGCGAGGTCGGCAGGGGCTTCGCGGTGGTCGCCGGCGAGGTCAAGAATCTCGCCGGCGAGACCGCCAGGGCCACCGAAACGGTGCGCGCTCTGGTCGACGATATCGGCACCGCCACCGGCCAGGTGGTGGAGGCGGTGGAGCGGGTCAACGAGGTTCTCTCCGAGATCAACAATGCGGTGACGACCATTGCCGGCGCCACCGAGCAGCAGAATGCGGCGGTGCGCGAGATCGCCGAGAACGCCGAACATGCGGCCGGCGATACGGCACGGGCCACGGCCAGCATCTCCGAGGTGCGCGAGGCTGCCGACCTCACCGACGGAGCCGCCGGGCGGGTGCGGCAGGCGGTGGAGGTGATGGTACGCCGCACAGCGGAACTTCGCGACTGCGTGGAGAATTTCCTCTCCGGCGTGCGGGCGGCCTGACGGCGGTGGAGGTGGCCGGCACCGGCCGACCCGCTCGGCGGATGTGAGGTCGCGGCGGCGGGCGCGGCGCTAGACGGTGGTCACCTCCATTGCCGTTTCGCCGGTGCTGGCGGCGGCCGCCGGTTCCAGCCAGACCGCGGTGTCGTGGAACGCGCCGCCACCGGCCGGAGGTGGCGGATCGGCGCCGATCAGCAGGTTGATGCCGATCCCTTCGATCCAATGGCGGTTGGGCCAGATGCTCTCGACGACGATGGTCTCCGGCCGCTGACCTTCGCGCGGCGCCACATGGACGAGCAGCGAACCGCGGGCGTTGCCGAGACGGACCAGATCTCCCTCCGCGAGCCCCAGCCGCGCCATCGTCTCGGGATGGAGAAGTGCTGTCGGACGCTTCTCCCTGGCCAGCGAGCTCGGGGTTTCGGTGAAGGTGGTGTTCAGGATGTTGCGCGAGGGGGCCGCCACCAGACGGAAGGGCCGCTCGGGGCAGGCCTCTTCGAGCACCGGCAGATGGTCGGGGAGCGCCGGCATCACGGCATGTGCGGGCCCCAGCCGCGACCAGTCCGGGCGAAAACGGAACCGTCCGTCCTCGGTCGGAAAGCCCCGCAGGTGATGTGCCGTCTCGAAATCGGGCAGCACCTCCCAGCCGCCTTCGGCCCAGATCCGCTCGGCATCCGGCAGACCGGAACGGGCCAGCATGTCGTCGATCAGCTCCCAGGCCGACATGGCGAAGCCCGGATGCCTGGCACCCAGCCTTCTCGCCAGCTCGGCGATCACCGCGTGATTGGGACGGCAGGCGCCGGGCGGCTCGAACAGCTTGCGGCTGATCTGCAGACGGGTGTGGGCGGAGGCGGTGTAGATGTCGTCATGCTCGAGGAACATCGTCGCCGGCAGGACGATGTCCGCCATCCGCGCGGTATCGGTCAGGAACTGCTCGTGCACGCAGAGGAACAGATCCTCGCGGGCGAAGCCGGCGTGGACCTTGGCGAGCTCGGGAGCGACGCACATCGGGTTGGTGTTCTGGATCAGCATCGCCGTGACCGGCGGCCCGCCGCCCAGCGCCTCGGCCTCGCCGGTGAGAATGGCACCGATGCGCGACTGGTCCAGCAGCCGCACCGAGGGATCAACGGCATCCAGCCCCTCGATCACGGATTTGTCCAGCGCGTAGAGATCGCCCATGTTGTAGAGCGCCCCGCCGCCCGGATACTGCCAGGCGCCGGTGACCACCGGCAGGCAGCTCGCCGCGTGCATGTTGGCGGCACCGTTGCGCGAGCGGGTGAAGCCGTAGCCCAGGCGCAGATAGCTGCGCTTCGTGGCCCCATAGAGCCGGGCGAAAGCGGTGATCTCCTCGACCGTCAGGCCGGTGATGGCTGCCGCCCAGCGCGGGTCGCGTTCCCTCAGATGGGCGGCGAACGCCTCCGGGCAGTCGCTGCGCGCCCGCAGGTAGTCCCAGTCCGCATAGCCCTCGGCGAACAGCACATGCATCACCGCGCAGGCCAGCGCCCCGTCGGTCCCCGGTGCCAGCGCCAGATGCATGTCGGCCTGCTGGGCGGTGGGGGAACGGTAGGGATCGATCACCACCAGTTTCGCCCCCCGCTCCTTGCGGGCGCGGGCGATGTGGTGCATCAGGTTGACATGGGTGGAGACCGGGTTGCAGCCCCAGACCACGATCAGATCGGAATGCTCGCCGATCTCGGTGGCCGGCACTCCCCAGCGTCCGCCATAGCCCGCCTTCCAGCCGGTATCCGCCAGCCGCACGCAGATCGTCGAATAGAAGCGCGAGTACTTCTTGACATGGGTCAGCCGGTTGATGCCGTCGCGCTGCACGAGACCCATGGTGCCCGCATAGTAGTAGGGCCAGACCGTCTCCGGCCCGTGCCGGGCCTCGGCCGCGAGGAAGGCTTCGGCGACGATGTCGAGCGCCTCTTCCCAGCCGATCGGCTCGAACTGTCCGGAGCCCTTGGGACCCTTGCGCCGGAGCGGGCGGGTCAGGCGGTCGGGATGATGGAAACGCTCCGCATAGCGACCCACCTTGGCGCAGACCACGCCGGCGGTGTAGGGATTGCGATGGCTGCCGCGAACCCGGCCGAGCCGCCCCGAGGCGGTCTTCTCGATCTCCAGCGCGCAGACGCTGGGGCAGTCATGGGGGCAGACGGCCGGCAGGGAAGGGCGTGTCATGGAAGGGTCTCTCCGCAACCGAATGCGGCAAGTCTAGCCCCATCTCCGGCCGTCGTCATCGGCCCTCGGCGAGGGCGTTGAGGATCGTCGTCCAGTCCTCGCGCCCCCGGCCCTGGGCGCGGGCCAGCTCGTAGGCCGCCTTGGCCGCCACTCCGGTGCTCAGCGGGCTGCGCAGCCGGGCCGCCAGTTCCAGCGCCAGCCACAGATCCTTGTGGGCGAGATCGACGGCGAAGCCGGGCGCCACGTCACCGGCCAGGACCTTGGCCGGATATGTGGTGTTGAGATGGCCCTGGCCGGCCGGAGTGCCGCGCATCACCGCCAGCGCCGCCTCCCGGTCGAGGCCGCAGCGCTCGGCCAAGAGCAGGGTTTCGGCGGTCACCACGTTGCTGACGATCGACATGTAGTTGTTGACGATCTTGGCCCGGGCACCGCTGCCCACCGGACCGCAATGGATGATGGTATCGCCGAGGCAGGACAGGACCGGGCGCGCCTCCTCCAGATCCTCCTCGCTGCCGCCGGCCATGATCAGGAGCTTGCCTTCCTGCGCTTGCTGCGAGCTGCGACCCACCGGCGCGTCGAGAAAGCGCCATCCCCCCTCGCGCAGGCGGGCGGCGGTTTCGTCGGTCTCCAGCGGCTGCACCGTGCTCATGTCGATCACCAGAGCGCCCGCGGGCAGGGTCTCCAGCGCCCCGTGCGCACCGAACAGCGCCTCCGCCACATCGCCGCCGGTGGGCAGCATGGTGATGAGAATGCTTGCGTCCCTGGCCGCCTCGGCGGCCGAAGGGGCGGTCTCGAGCCCGCGGCCGCGGGCTGCGGCCAAGGCCCGCTCCGCGCGATCGTGGGCCACGACCCGGTGGCCGGCGTCCGCCAGTCGGCCCGCCATCGGCAGGCCCATTACGCCGAGACCGACGAAAGCAATGCTCGTCATGAACCTTTCTCCCCGGCCCGAACGTTCGTTCGGGCGTTGATGTGGCCGCAAGGCCCTCAGTCCGCGGGCGCCTTTTCCAGATAGCGCTTGAGGGCCACCGCGGTGTTGCGCTCGCGGTCGCGCGAACTGTAGAGGAGGGTGACGTCGCCCTCCTCGACCAGGCGGCGCAGGCGTTCGACCACCTCCGGCCGGGCTTCCAGCTCCTCCCAGTAGCGCTCGCAGAACGCCTCGAAACGCTTCGGGTCCTGGCTGAACCAGCGGCGCAGTTCGGTGCTCGGACCGATCTCGCGCAGCCACAAATCGATGGCCGCCTCGCCCTTGCCGATGCCCCGCGGCCAGACCCGGTCGACGAACACCCGCACGCCGTCTTCGGGTGCCGGCATGTCGTGAATGCGCTTGAGCCTGATCATGCCGCCACCTCACCGCGACGGCGGGCGCCGGTCCGGCGGCGCGATATCGCATGTTCGACGACGCAGTGGCGGAGACCCGCGGAGCGAAGGATGGCGGTCGAGGTCGCCGGGAACACGACAGCACTGCGGGTGCGCGCTGCGGCCTGGGCGCCGGTGGACCATTCTGCCTCCCCCTTCGTGTTTCTTGTTATCTGTCTTGTCTCTTCGCGGCGCGGTCTTCTGCCGGTCCGCTCAGCCCGCCGGTCGGGTATCCCCAGCCAACAGACGTTCGAGACGGGCCCGTTCTTCCGGGCTCAGCTCGTCGATCTCGGGTTCCCCTCGCGCCGACCGTCGGCGCATGTACAAGCCTACCGAGACTCCGCCGAGGATCAAGACCGCGAATGGACCGCCCCAGAGCAGCCAGGTGGAGGGGCGGATCGGGGGACGCAGCAGGATGAAGTCGCCGTAGCGGGCGACCAGGAACGCCTTGACTTCCTCGTTGGTGTCGCCGGCGAGCAGCCGCTTGCGCACCAGACGGCGCAGATCCGCCGCCAGCGGCGCATCCGAATCATCGATCGACTGGTTCTGGCACACCAGGCAGCGCAGTTCCTTGCCGAGCACCCGCGCCCGCGCCTCGAGCACCGGATCGTCGAGGATCTCGTCGGGCTTGACGCCCGCCTCGGCCGCCCCGCTCCAGATCAGGGCCAGCAACAGCAGCGGCAGCAGGCGTTTCATTGCTCTCTCAACTTCCTGATCAGGGGCAGGATGACCTCGTTGATCACCCGCGGCGTCATCTGCCCGACCTGCTTGTAGACGATGGTCCCGTTGCGGTCGACCACGAAGGTCTCGGGCACGCCGTAGACCCCCCATTCGATGGCCGCCCGCCCCTTGATGTCCCAGCCGACATAGTTGAAGGGGTCGCCGAGCTCGTTCAGCCAGGCCATGGCGTCCTCGGCCCGGTCCTTGTAGTTGAGGGCATTGATGGTCACCCCTTCCTCCTCGGCCAGCCGGTTGAGCAGGGGATGCTCGGCGCGGCAGGCCACGCACCAGGAGGCCCAGACATTGACCAGCATCGGCTCGCCGCCCAGATCGGCGCGGCTGAAGCCGTGATCGTCGCGCCCGGGTATGGGCGGCAGCTCGAATTCCGGCGCCGGCCGATCGAGCAGCGCCGAGGGCAGTACCGTCGGATCCCGGGTCAGGCCGAAGGCCAGGAAGCCGCCGATCACGACGAACACCAGAACCGGCAGAAGGTAGAGCCAGGTCCGGCGGTTGGAGGCAGCGGTCTCGGTGGTCGCGGTCATCTCCTGCCGTCCTCTTCCTGCTACGCCTTGGCGAGCCCCGCCCGTGCCGCGGCCGGCACCGGGGCACCGACCCGCAATCGCCGGTCGCTGAGGGAGATGAAGCCCCCCAGCGCCATGATCACGGCGCCACCCCACAGCCACACCACCAGCGGATTGAAATAGAGACGCACGGTGCGTGCGCCGTCCTCGCCGGCCTTGTCGCCGAGCACGAAGTAGAGATCGCGCCACAGCGTGGTATCGATGCCGGCCTCGGTGGTGGTCTGCTGTTCGACGGGGAAGAAGCGGCGCTCGGAATGGAGCACGGTTTCCAGCTCACCGTTGCGCCGCGCCTCGAAGGTGGCACGTTCGGCGACGAAGTTGGGCCCCTGGCGTTCGCTCACCCCCTTGAAGGTGACCTCGTAGCCCGCGAGGTCGGCGGTTTCGCCCGGGCGCATCACCAGGATCCGCTCGACCTGGCCGCTCGAGGTCGCGGTGATGCCGACGATCAGGATGCCGAGCCCCATATGGGCCACGGTCATACCCAGGGCCGATCGCGGCAGACCCATGAACCGGTTGAAACTGCGGGCCAGCGGGATCCGGAACAGGGCGATACGGCCGGCCAGCTCCACCAGCGAGCCGACCACCAGCCAGGCGGCCAGTGCGAAGCCCAGTGCCGCCAGCACCCCGCGCAGGTCGAAAAAGGCGAGATAGCCCAGCGCCACCACCAGCGAAGCACCGGCCGCCACTTTCAGCCGGCCCATCACCCCGGGCAGATCGCCCCGTTTCCAGGACATCATGGCTCCGATGGGCACCGCCAGCAGCAGCGGGATCATGAGCGGCACGAAGGTGGCGTTGAAATAGGGCGGCCCGACCGAGATCTTGGCCCCGCCCAGGGCCTCCAGCGCCAGCGGGTAGAGGGTGCCCAGCAATACCGTCACGGTCGCCGTCGACAGCAGCAGATTGTTGAGCAGCAGCGCTCCCTCGCGGGAAATCGGCGCGAACAGCGAACCGCTCTGCATGGCCGGAGCGCGGAGCGCGAACAGGGTCAGCGAGCCGCCCACCGCGATCAGCAGCAGCATCAGGATGAACACCCCGCGTCCCGGATCGCTGGCGAAGGCGTGCACCGAGGTCAGCACCCCGGAGCGCACCAGGAAGGTGCCCAGCAGCGACAGCGCGAAGGTCAGGATGGCGAGCAGGATGGTCCAGCTCTTGAGGGTGTTGCGCTTCTCCAGAACGATCGCCGAATGCAGCAGCGCGGTCCCCAC